>NZ_JAQEVU010000006.1:188632-222297 GCF_027694345.1 Varibaculum timonense | reverse complement strand
CAGCAGGAGTACCAGCACACTTATCAGCAGCATCCGCGACACCATCACCATCATCATCGGCAGGTTTGATAACCGTCACCTTGGATGTATCCAAGGTCTTGTCCCCATCCTTAACAGTAACCGTAATCTCGGTACCAGGTGTAGCAGCGGAAGGAACAGAAACCTTGACACTACCGTCCTTCTCAACAGAGCAGGTCGCACCATTATCAGCAGAACACTTAACCGAGTCGGGCAACGCACCATTCTTCGCATCCTTTGGCAAAGTCACATCCGTACCCGGAGTTCCACTACCATCACCCCAAGCCGGGCAACCACTATTAGCAGACGGACCGGCAACACCAGCACACTTATCAGCAGCATCCGCGACACCATCACCATCAGAATCAGCGTTTGCATCTTGGACGGTAACCGGAGCTAGAATTATCCGCTCGTATGCGTCTTTCCCGCTTCCATATGTCATCTTGACCGGAATCAGGTAACTGCCTGGAGTTACGCTTCCTTTCTTCGGGTTCAGGGAAATTGTGCCATCAGAGTTAACTTTTGCCCATGCTTGAGCACCTACCGTAACCTTTGACTGGTCTACTCCCTCAAGCAGGTAGGCTGGAACGTCACCGGCAGCAGCAGCGGAATAAGTTGTATCGGCAGGGGATCTAGTGTTGTTCTCTTTATTAATAGGCGTCGCTACCGTGGCTGTGCCATCCAAATCTATAGTCGTTGTTTTATATTCAGGGGTAACCTTGACAGCAAAACTATCTTTCGCCATTGCCCGGTCACGTACTGGCTTGTCGAAACCGCCAGGGTAGATGGACGCGGTATAAATCTCGTCCTTGGCAAGATTAGCCGGAACAGTGAAGTCACAGGACTCCACAACGCCGAGGTTAGATGCCTGGGTTGTACAAGTCTTTACCTCATTACCGTCACCATCAGTCCAAACAATGTCATAGGTGTTATTTGGAACGAAACCAGTAGCCTTGGTAGGAGCGGTATCGCCCGGTTTTGCCGGATTTGTGGTCTGGTCATAGGTTTCAATATGGAAGTCACGTCCCTCTATCCGGAGGGCGAAGTTCACGTTTTCGACGTTTGATATCGAACCAGTAGTTGCATTTGGAGTCCAGTTCAAACCGTCTTGGTACATGTTGTCACGGAAGTTGTTAAGCGAGCCGCCAACACCATTCGGAAGTTCAGGAGCCACATACATATATTCTGTGTTTACGTGGCGACTGCGCAGGTTCGCCTTAGCCCAAGAAGCATTTGCACCCTCGGGAACCAATTCTCCCCAGGTACCGGCATTCATAATTCCTTTGGCACTGTAGCTATTTCCCCACAGCCCCTGGAACTGCAGATGATATTTACCATCTGCATCTGTGGTGTCGTAAACGGTTTCAGCAATCGCGGATTTACCGGTTTCAGCCTCATAGGCTTTCATAATCTCACGTTGCGCTGCCTTGAACTCGTCACGCTTGTAGTTTTTATTGTCTTTTTTCCATTGGTCAAAGCGGCGGGCTACTTCATCTTGAACATAAGCTCCAACTACCTTAACCCCTGGAACTTTCACTTCACCGAAGCCAGCACTAAAAGTTGGAACGGCTTCAGAATTTCCTTTAGATTGTCGCTCTTCATACCAGACTTGACCGGTAACGTCGCCACCCCCCCCTTTGCGACTGCTCTGCTTCCAGGTGTTTTCAGCCGGGAACATCTGATCAAACTGGGGGCGCTCTTGGAAAGCGATATTGTAATTTTCAGCAAGATTAAACCCAATAACTCCGTTCCAAGTACCGCGATAGCGATCCCCCTGACCGCCAAAGGTTGAATCGCCTTCGACAAAGGCAAGCGTATATTTGCTGGAATCGGGATTATCAGCCCAAATCCGTAGGGTCTGACCCAACGTAGCTTCCCATTTGTGAACCGTGCCAAATGAATCTGTCCAATCTGGCAGCTGGATAACGTAGGTACCGTCAGGCCGAGCCTGGCTATAGTAGACCGGCGACAAGGCGCCTTTTTGCCTTCGGTTGTTGTAATCAGTCCATTGCGCGTAGACCTTAGCTCCGCCAAGACCGATGTCGCCATCTGAAGCACCCTGTTTATCATCTGGCTCCATGTATGAGCGACTACCACTGCGATCAAGAAAAACCCTCCCGCTCACGGCGTGTTTTTCCCCTAGCTCTTGCCCGGGGGAATGAATCGGGTCATCCGCAAAAGCGGTGCTGACCGCAAATACAGGCAAAAGTGCAATTACCATTGCGACAGCTGCTAAAACTGCCCACAATTTTTGCTTGAAATCAAGCGAGCACTTGCTCGCTGTGGAAGTGCTGACCTTGGTCATTAATCCCCCAGACATAAGGCTTATTAAGTGGAGAGGCGACTAAAACCTACCCGAAGCCGGCAGATAGAATGCCCCCCCCCCCGACTTTTGACAGACATTTTCCTAACATTTCTATGATACAGGGGTGCATCTGCCGTTTCAAAGGGGATTTTAAAGGAATACTGCTGGTTGTCCCAGGAAAGAACCGCAGCAGCTGGACTTTAATCTTATTAAGCACCCTAGGCTTTAAGAATCATCACAACCTCTTAATTTAAAACTAAGGGCAACTTTACACCCGTACAGCAGACCCCAAGATGGATACTGACCCGATATTGACCCTCAAGATCCTTCCCAAGGTCACCTATCCTCCAATTCTGGAATCTATGGAAAACATAAAACATACAAGGCGGGGTTCGAGAAAATCTCGAACCCCGCCTTGAGGCGTATGAACACTCAGCTATTTAACTGTTTGTCAAAAGATTTAAACCCCAGACAAAACCGCTTTACCGAGCTGACGGTTAAGCACCGCGATAAAGTCCAGCGGAACCTGCTTCGGGCAGACCGCCGCACATTCACCAAAGTTAGTGCAACCGCCAAAGCCCTCTGCACTCATCTGATTGAGCATCCGGGTCACCCGCTGCAAATTCTCTGGTTTACCCTGGGGCAATAGCCCCAAATGAGTTACTTTCGCAGAGGTAAACAGCATCGCTGAACCGTTCGGGCAGGCAGCCACGCAAGCTCCACACCCGATACAAGCCGCAGCCTCGAAGGCGCGATCTGCGTCTTTCTTGGGCACCGGAGTGGCATGCGCATCCGGAGCAGCTCCGGTATTAACCGAAATGTATCCGCCCGCCTGAATAATACGATCCAAAGCGTTACGATTAACCACCAAATCCTTGATGATGGGGAAAGCAGCTGAACGCCACGGTTCAATAGTGATGGTGTCCCCATCCTTGAACGAACGCATATGCAACTGGCAAGTGGTGGCATTATCCTTTGCCCCCGGCTTGTGATTGCCATGCGGAACCCCATTAATCACCAGACCACACATACCGCAAATACCCTCGCGGCAGTCCGAGTCAAAGGCGACCGGGTCTTCACCCCGGGCAAACAGGTCTTCGTTGAGGATATCCAACATCTCCAGGAAAGAGGAGTCCTCGCTGACACCATGCAGTTTGTATTCATGAATAGCGCCCTCGGCATCTGGGGCAGACTGACGCCAAACTCGCAGAGTGATGTTCACTTGTAGCTCCTTGTCTTAACCTCGATATTGTTGTAAATCAAATCTTCCTTGTGTAGGACAGGAGGCTGATCCTCCCCTTTCCATTCCCAAGCACCCACGTACATGAAGTTTTCATCGTCACGCATAGCTTCACCCTCGGCAGTTTGATGCTCGGTGCGGAAATGCCCGCCACAAGACTCTTCACGATGCAAAGCGTCAATACACATCAATTCGCCAAGTTCCAAGAAATCAGCCAGACGACCAGCACGCTCCAGCGACTGATTCATCTCACCTTGGGACTTACCTGGGATACGAACGTTAGTCCAGAACTCTTTACGCAGATTCCGAATCAAACCAATAGCTTTCTTCAGACCCTCACGGTCGCGAGCCATACCGCAGTATTCCCACATAATCTGACCAAGTTCCTTGTGAATAGAATCCACCGAGCGGGTACCATCAATGGCCATCAAGCGGTCAATGCGCTCTTGCGCCTGGGCTTTAGCAGCTACCACATCAGGATGATCTTGCGGAAGATCTTCCCAGGCCAAAGTATGTGCCAGATAGTCATTAACCGTGTTTGGCAACACGAAATAACCATCAGATAGTCCCTGCATCAAAGCAGACGCACCCAGACGGTTAGCACCGTGATCAGAGAAGTTAGCTTCCCCGCCCACATATAGACCCGGGATAGTGGTCTGAAGGTCATAATCAACCCAAACCCCACCCATGGTGTAGTGCACCGCCGGATAAATCCGCATCGGAACCTCGTAAGGATCATCATCGGTAATCCGCTTGTACATATCAAACAGGTTGCCGTACTTGGCAGAAACCGCAGCCTTGCCCATACGCTTAATCGCATCCGCGAAATCCAAATAGACCCCGCGCGCCACGCCGTCAATCTCGGGGCCTACCCCGCGACCCTCATCGCACATATTCTTGGCTTGCCGCGAAGCAATATCACGCGGAACCAAGTTACCGAAAGAGGGATAGATACGCTCTAAGTAGTAGTCACGATCTTCTTCCGGGATTTCCCGCGGGTCTTTCTTGCAATCCTCTTTCTTCTTGGGAACCCAAATACGTCCATCGTTACGCAAGGATTCACTCATCAAAGTGAGTTTAGATTGCTGGTCACCGTGCTGCGGAATACAAGTCGGATGAATCTGGGTGTAGCAAGGGTTAGCAAAATAAGCGCCCTTGCGGTAAGCACGCCAAGCAGCAGTACCGTTACACCCCATAGCGTTAGTGGACAAGAAGAAAACATTCCCATAACCACCGGTAGCTAAAATAACAATTGAGGCAGTGAAAGTTTCCAGTTCACCAGTTTCCATATCGCGAGCCACAATCCCGCGCGCCCTACCATCAGAAACAATCAGTTCGACCATTTCGTGACGGGAATGAGGAACCACAGTTCCGGCATTAACCTGACGCTGCAACGCCTGGTAGGCACCGATTAGAAGCTGCTGACCCGTCTGACCCCGCGCATAAAACGTACGCGATACCTGCACCCCACCGAAAGAACGGTTATCTAGCAGACCGCCATATTCGCGAGCAAAAGGCACACCCTGCGCTACACACTGGTCAATAATGTTAGCGCTAACCTCGGCCAGGCGGTAAACGTTAGTTTCCCGAGCCCGGTAGTCCCCGCCCTTAACCGTGTCATAGAACAGACGGTAATCCGAGTCGTTATCGTTGCGATAATTCTTTGCCGCGTTAATCCCACCCTGGGCAGCAATTGAGTGCGCCCGGCGAGCAGAATCCTGATAGAAGAACGCATCAACGTGATAGCCCATTTCGCCTAGCGAAGCGGCAGCGGCGCCCCCGGCCAGACCAGTGCCTACCACGATAATCTTGATTTTGCGGCGGTTAGCCGGATTAACCAGAGCAGCATTAAATTTGCGTTGCTTCCAGCAGTTTTCAATCGGTACATCTAGCGGGGCTTTCTGGTCAGCGATTGGCTCGCCAACAGAATATAGACCATCAACTAGGTTTTCTTGTGTAGTCATCTTACGCATCCTTCCCTAACTAACACACCACTGGAGCGGGGTTGGTGATTACCAAATAAAGCGGCGGAATAGCGAACATGGCGAACAGCAATAGCCCCACAATTCCAGAAATATAAACAGTTGCTTGATGCGTATTCTCCCGAATCCAACCCATAGTTTGCAGAGCAGACCATACGCCGTGTCCCACGTGCAAAGACACAATAGCTACCGCACCCAGGTAAATAATCAAGGTCCACCAGTTAGCTGGCGAGAAAGTAGTAACCATCATGTTCCAAGGAGCTACCGGAATCATTTCTTCGCCAACCTTGCAGGTAGCAGAGCTATAGGCTTCCCCTGCGCCAATCTGTACCCACTTCGTGGTGAAGTGGAAGATATGGAAGAAGATGAACAGTGCTAGTAACACGGAGCCGACACGCACAGTTCGAGTCGCGTAGTTGTTCACCACGTTCTGTTTGACTGCGTACTTCTGAGAGCCTCGTCCCTTGCTGGCGCGATGCCACAGGTGGAAGGCGCATACCATATGGATAACGACGCAAGCAAGTAGCAGTACGCGCAGAATCCAAAGCAAGCCTTCATAAGGCAGGATAGGGGCACCGAAGACCCGCAAGTGGTGGGCATAGCCGTTATAGGCATCAGCACCCGCCAGAATCTTCAAGTTGCCGTAGGAATGCATTAACACAAACAGCACAAAAAATACGCCGGTAACGGCCATGCACTGTTTCGCGAAGACCAGGGTGTTCCAGCTTCGCTTCTTCTGAATTTCTTTTGTATTGGCCACGGTCAATAGGCTAACTCACCGGTTTGGACTCACCTAGGAATTAGGGTCTATACGCAGACGACTAAGGAAACCCATTCAGAAATAAAAAACACTAAAACCGGTTTTACCTGCTTCTTTAATCTACTAATTCAGGAGAGGAAACCGAAAACATTTAGGAAAAAAGAGCTCTCTTTCCAAAAAAGAATCAGATAATTGTGTTGCAATTGGGAAAGCGTAAAGTTTCAAAATACCTTCCACCCAAGGTTAAGGGGAGGTCACCTCCGTCCCAATAGGCCCAGGAGAAGGACGTGCCAGGCGTTTTTGCATTACCAAAGCATCTTCGCGGGGATGGGAATAATATCCCCGGCGCACACTCAAGGATGCAAAACCGGCGCGTTCATAAAGTACGATCGCCGCCTGGTTAGAGCGACGCACTTCCAGAAACATTTCAGTTGCTCCCCGCCTCCGAGCCACGCTCAGGGCAGATTTTAAGAGGACGGCTCCTAGCCCTTGGCGACGTTTTCCGGGTAGCACCGCCAGGGAATGTAGCTCAGATTCCGGAACCAGGACCTCCAGCAATGCTGCCCCCAGCAAAAGAGAATCCTCCCAAATCCCAATAGCTACCCCATAACGGGCAGATAGCAATTGCCGCAGCTGCGTGTCATTAAAAGCCTGTCCCCCAAAACAAGAGCGCTCCAGGGCAAGCAGCGCAGGCACGTCCTCGACACTTAAAGGAACGCAACGAGTCACGAAGCTATTTTACCTGGCTAGGAGGCTGCACATCCGGTCGGCGCAAATACAGCGGAGAAACTGTTTCCAATAAATCTGCAGGTAAAACCCGATTAAGACGAACTTTGGCAATGCGACCCAAGACCGCTGCCTCCACCTGGGTAGGCAGTCCTGATTCCGGAGGTAAATCTTGCGGATAAAGATTCGCACCCGCGCCAGCCACAATCAAACCTGGCTTAGCTGCCCGATTAGCAAAATCACTGGCTGAACCCACTTCTGGTCCCCAAAGTAGGCAAACATCATCCGGTCCATCCGCGCGATACTGGGCGCAATAAACCTCTTTACGACGCGCATCAGTAGCCACTAAGACCTCTTTGTCTGGCGACACCAAATCTAAAACCGCTCGCGCAAGCGCATCCAGCGAACTAATACCAATCACCGGAATTCCCAGCGCAAAACCAATCGTGCGGGCAGTTACTAATCCAGAACGCAACCCGGTAAAAGGAGCTGGGCCGCGTCCTACCGCCACCGCCTCAATACCGGCTTTCGCGAGGGCGCACCCACAAGCCTCCTGTATAACCTGACTGACCAGGTCAGATAGATGCTCTGCATGAGAACGCGAGTCAGCACTAGAACGGGAAGCCAAAAGCGGAGTAGGCGAACAGTCATCCCAAAGTGCAACCGAAGCCCCCAATGAAGTATCAATACACAATATCCGCATATTTCTAACCTACTTTTCTTAACCCTTAAATAAACTGGTAAAACACCTGTTCCCAATCAGTTTCTTGCCACCGCTCACCAACAGATCTGATAGTGATATCTCGTTTACCATCATCCATTTCCGCGAGGTCAATCACGCCATTATCACTGGTAGCGCTCCCTCCCTGTTGTCGGTTAATTGTAATCTCCAGCCGAGAACCCGACAGCTGCTCGGTTTTACCCTCTCCCCATTCGATAACCGTAATCGCTTCGTCCAAAGTTGAATCTAAATCGAGAGTCTCCAAATCGGTCAAATCCTTGATTCGATAGGCATCGGCATGAATCAAATCAGCCCCACCCACCAGGGACGGGTGCACCCGCGCCACAATAAAAGTAGGGGACGAAATCCGCCCTTTAACCTGCAAACCAGCACCAATCCCCTGAGTAAAAGTAGTTTTACCAGCTCCCAGACCTCCCGAAAGCATCACTAAATCACCGCGCCGAAGCTGCTTGGCTAATAGCTCTCCGACTGCGCGCGTTGAATCAGGTGAATTGACTCTGATAGTAAAAGGCACGCTTCCTCCTAAATATAAATTCGCGGCACCCGGGAATTAAGGGCAGTAACAATCGTATAGTTTATGGTGTCGGCAGCCCCAGCCCAATCGTCGGCGGTAGGCTCCCCCTGAGAGCCGTCCCCCCAAAGCCGTACGGTTTCTCCCGGATTTAATGGTGGCTGCCCATCCGGAGTGTTACCTAAATCCACCATAAACTGATCCATGCAAATCCGACCTACCTGCGGATATTTCTGCCCATTGGCGGCGACCCAGATTTTTCCGGAGGCATGGCGGTCAATTCCATCCGCATATCCCAGCGGCACAATCCCGATATAGGTATCGCGAGGGGCTACCCAAGTTCCCCCATAGGAAACCGGGTGACCAGCTGGGATTCTCTTTACGCTGATAAGGTCAGCTTCCAAACGCATAATTGGGGTGAGCTGCAAACTGGCGGTAGTCGCCCGTGCCGGATTCGGAGTGAGACCATACATGGCGATTCCATACCGCGCCAGGTCAAAATGTGCCTGTGGATACCACAGCAGTCCCGAAGAAGCCGAAAGGTGACGAATCAGCCGGGTAAATCCACGCTGCTCCGCAGCTTTACACGATTGCCCAAAACGCGAAAGCTGCCTTAAAGTAGCATCTTGCCCAGCCCCGACCTCATCTGCACGCGCCAAATGCGACCAGATTCCGACAATCTCTACCGTTCCCTCGTCACTGGCGAGCTGCGCCGCCGACAGCAAGGGAGATAGCTTATCGGGCAGCGCGCCCTCACGCCCCATCCCGGTATCAATCGTTAAATGAACACGCGCTGTTTTACCTACCGCACGAGCAACACTGACAAGACGGAGTAAAGTTTCAGGATTTGATACTGCAATATCCAAATCAGCTTTGATTGCGGTTTCTAAATCCGCGTCCGGACTGAAAATCCAAGTAAAAATACGGGCTTGTGGAAAACCAGTAAGACCTGCTCGCAACTCGATAGCTTCCGCCAGTTGCGCCACCCCGAACCATTTCACCCCGAACTCCAAGGCGGCGCGAGCAATCTGCACCCCTCCATGCCCATAGGCATTGGCTTTCACAATTGCCATTGCCGAAACATTAGAGTCACATTTGCGCAGCTGATTTAGGTTTTTTTCCAGTGCCGACAGGTCAATAACTGCGCGCGCCGGAAAATCAGTACCCATGACCATGACTATACCGCCCTAAATCCTGGCCAGCGCCCAAGCAATCGCCTGCGGAATCGCCCTAGCAATATCGCTAGCCACAATCGGCGTCCCCAGAGCAGTTAAACCCTTAGCCTCCGGCTCCTCTGATAGGGAAAGCCCCGCCGCATTTCGCGCCGCCATCGCGTGCACCCAAGCAGCAGAGGCAACCGCAAAAGCAACCTGAGAAGCAGACATATGATGACCAGACTGTTCCGCGCGGGCTTGATGCTGAGCCAAAACAGAGGCAACTATCCCCGCAAGCACATCCCCCGAGCCCGCCGTACCCGCCCAAGGCGGGGCTCCCGCCTGACTAAACATAGTTTCATTAGCGCTGGCAATCAGAGTTACCGCCCCTTTAAGCAGCACCGTAGCCTGGGTTTTATCAGCTAAGAACTGCGCCCAGGCAGCCGGAGAAGCCTCCACCTCGGCGCGAGTAACCCCGCCCCGTCCTCCCCCAGCGCCAAGAGCTGAAAGTAGGCGCGCCGCCTCCCCCGCGTGAGGGGTAAGTACTGCCCGGTGGCTAAGATGTCCTCCGGGAACTTGCGCCACAATTTCGGGATAGAAATCAATAGCTCCCGCATCCAACACCAAAGGAATCCCGCTGGTAGCTGCTTGAACAGCCTGATTAACCGCTTCGCGCACCCGAGAAGAATCTTTTGAATCAATACCCGGCCCCACCAGTAGACACTGATGCTTCCCCGCACCTACTACCGCTTCGGGAAAGCGCGAAAGAATCGCGAAAGCCGCCTCCTCGGGGCCCACATAACGCACCATCCCGGCTCCGGCTCGACCCGCGCCTTCCACACACATCACCCCAGTTAAGGGAAAAGAGGACGAACCTGCCACCACCTGCACTACCCCGCGAGTATATTTGTGATCTTGCGCCCGAGGCAGAGCCCAAAACTCACCCACATCTCGAGCCTGTAGGCGAGCAAGCCGGGGTTCGCTGAGCTGTAACCCCAAATCCACTAAGCGCACCTGCCCAAATTCATAGGCTGCCGGTGGCAGTAAACTCGCAGACTTGAGCGCCCCCATAGTTACAGTGACATCTGCCCCCAAACATACCCCAGGAAGGCGACCATCATCTGCGAAAACACCAGAGGGAATATCAATAGCAATCCGTAAAAACTGACGAGGATACGATGCAGAAATCCGGGTAAGCTCCGCAACTACCTGCGATAACGGTTCACGTAGTTTCCCGTTTATCCCAGCTCCTACCAGTCCATCAATCCATACCTTGGCGGCGCGGGCACGCCGAGCAGCAAGGCGCGCAACCTGGCGGGCATTACCAGCTAAATCCACCCGTTCGATGGTTACCTGTGCTTTTTCTGCCGCTGCCAGTGCTTCTAGGTGCGGCTTATCGGAAAGAATCAGCGCTAGACAAGGGTAACCTAGTTTTGCCAGATAGGCCAGGGCGTACAGACAGTCCCCGCCATTATCTCCGCCCCCGACTAACCCCAGAATCGGGCTTTCCGCTACCTTTACTCCGCGAGCAAGCAATAATTCGATAACGGTATCACTGACTTCGCCAGCCGCTTTTTTCATCAAAGTCCCGTGAGGATGCGCAGCCACCACCTGGGCTTCAGCCCTCCTGACTGTTTGTTTCTCGAATGCCTCAATCATGCTGCCCGTCCTTTACCTGACCTTTATTCTACCGTCACCGATTTAGCAAGGTTACGCGGCTGATCTACGTCGTATCCCTTGCTCTTAGCCACCTCACAGGCAAAGACCTGCAAAGGAATCACGCTGAGCAAGGGCATATATAAGGTAGGAGTAACAGGAACCCGGAAAATATGGTCGGCATATCTATCGACTTTATCGTCGCCCTCTTCCGCTACTACCAAGGTGATTGCGCCGCGAGCGCGTACTTCCTGCAGGTTGGAAATCACTTTTTGGTGCAGCTCGGGGCGGCGTGGGGTGGGAACTACCACAAATACGAACTGCCCCGGCTCGATTAGGGCGATAGGACCGTGTTTGAGTTCCCCGGCAGCGAAGCCTTCCGCGTGTGCATAGGCGATTTCTTTAAGTTTCAGCGCCCCCTCCATAGCCACCGGATAGCCCACGTGACGACCTAAGAAAATCGTGGATTTCAGATCCTTGCCGTAGCGTTTAGCGACCTCGACTACCGGCTGAATTTCGTTTAGGAGCGTCTGCATTTTACGGGGAACTTCCGATAGCTTTTCCAGGTAATCTGCGATTTCATCGATATACTTATTGCCGCGAACCTGTGCTAAATAGAGTCCCAACAGGTAACAAGCAGTGATTTGGGCAGTAAACGCTTTCGTGGAGGCGACCGCGATTTCCGGGCCAGCATGGGTTAGCAGTACCGCATCGGATTCGCGCGGAATAGTTGAACCGGGAGTATTCACAATCGCCAGCACTTTCGCCCCCTGTTCACGCGCGTGTCGCACCGCCATAATGGTGTCCATAGTTTCCCCGGACTGGCTAATCGCCACCACTAGGGTGCGCTGATTAACTACCGGGTCACGGTAGCGGAATTCGCTGGCCAGCTCGACTTCTACCGGAATCCGACACCAATGCTCAATCGCATAACGGGCAACCTGTCCAGCATAGGCAGAAGTGCCGCAAGCGATAATCACCATTTTGTTTACTTGCCGCAACACATCTTGACTAATGCGCAGCTCATCTAACGTCAGATACCCTTGCGAATCAGTTCTATCTTGCAAAGTGGCAGTAACTGCCTGAGGTTGTTCATGGATTTCTTTTTCCATGAACGTCCCCCACTCGCCCTTAGAAGTACGATCTACCGAAAAATCTACCGTGAACTGTTTGGGGGTTAAAGCCCGTCCCCGATTGTCAGCTACCTGTACTTGATTAGCGGTCACCATTACCAGTTCATCTTGCCCAATTTCTAGGCACTCCTTGGTGTAATCAGTGAAAGCTAAAACGTCCGAACCAAGGTAGTTGCAATCTTTACCTACCCCGATTACCAGCGGAGAGGAACGCCGTGCGGCAACCACCATTCCGGGGGCATTTCGGTGAATCGCCAAAATCGTGAAAGTACCTTTAAGCTGCGACATCGTAGCCAAAAGCGCTCTCGAAAGACGCGCCGCCGCCCGGTGCACCCCCGCAGCCACTTCGGCACAAACCTGCGCATTATCGAGGACGGGAGCAGGTACCTCAGCTGCGCCCTCCCCCAGAGACGTACCCGCGTCCTCGTCAGCTAAATAGGACGCTGCCAGCAGGTTCGCGATTACTTCCGTATCAGTTTCAGAAACGAAACTGAACCCCTGTTTTTCGAGGACGCGGCGCAAATTATCGGCATTTTCGATAATGCCGTTATGAACTAGCGCGAGTTGCCCATCGGAAGAAATATGCGGATGGGCATTAATATCTGTCGGTCCGCCGTGAGTAGCCCAGCGGGTGTGACCAATCCCTGCAATCGCCTGAGGCAGCGGATTATCCTGCAAATCTGCCCGCAGATTAGCGAGCTTTCCACTCTTTTTACGAATCTCGATGCCGGCGGGGGTAGAAAGCCCAATCCCCGCCGAGTCGTAGCCACGATACTCTAGGCGAGCCAAGCCCCCCATAATCACTTCTTCGGCATCTTTAGTGGGATCTAGCCCTACCATTCCTAAAATTCCACACATGAAATTGATTTTTGCACGACTTCAGCCGCATTGCTATCCAGCCAGTTATCCCGCCCGCATTAGCAGCGATAATCGAAAATAGTATCCGGGGTCGATTACCCAAAGGCATTGCTGTCTCTACGGAGAGTCAATCAGGTCAGCTACAATCAAAAAATAGGTTAGCCTTACCATTGTTTTTTACCAAAGTCACTGCTAAAATCATCCTAAAAAGTAATACAGTGAGGTATCTATGAAAATAAAAGAAAGGGCATTACCCCTAATACTCGCCATATTTTATGGAAAAAGAAGGTTACCACATCCTGAAAGGTGATCAACTGGGACGAGTAATCTACAACGGGGAAGGTTAAATCAATGGAAAACATTCTAGAACCAACATGGTTTGAGCTATTACTATTTTTTGGAGGATTTATATTTTTCACACTATTAACCATTGTTTTAATAGCAACACTAATAATAGCATTAAAAACAATTCATTTATGTAACAAAACGATTCATCTGCATAACGAAGAAACAACACCAGCAAAACAACCCCAATAATTCTGCCAGACCACCCAAAAGAAAATAAGCAAAGCTTTCAAGTGGGGTAGGCTGAGAAAGTCAGATTCTGCTAGTTGAAAGACAGGTAAAATGGGCAGACTTTTTGGAACCGATGGAGTACGCGGTCTAGCCAATCAAGAGCTAACCCCTGAATTGGCTTTAGAACTAGGGCGAGCAGCAGCGAAACAAATCCGCAAAGACGCGCCTAAAGGTCGCAAGCTGCGAGCAATCGTTGCCCGCGATACCCGTATGTCCGGTGATTTTCTCGACCACGCAATTTCGGCAGGACTTGCTTCCGAGGGCGTAGACGTAAACCGTATCGGGGTAGTCACCACCCCCTGTGTCGCTTACCTGACCGCAAAAACCGATGTTGATTTGGGGGTAATGATTTCCGCCTCCCACAATCCCATGCCTGATAATGGCATCAAGTTCTTTGCCCGTGGTGGCTATAAACTCCCCGACGCAATCGAAGACCAAATCGAGCAGCTCCTAGGAGATGAAACCGACCGCCCTATAGGTGAAAGCGTAGGGGAAATAAACGCCGAACGTGAAAGTGCGGAAAAGCTCTATATTAAACACCTGGTGCGGGCGGCAGGAGACCTTTCTGGTTTGCGCATAGCGGTAGATTGCGCCAACGGAGCCGCCAGCCGACTCGGCCCGGAAGCACTCCAAGAAGCCGGGGTGGACACGGTAGTAATAAACGCCTCCCCCGATGGACGCAACATTAACGATAATTGCGGCTCTACCCACCCTCAACAGCTACAAAGCCAAGTAGTGGCAGCCGGATGTGATTTCGGGGTGGCTTTCGACGGAGACGCGGATCGCTGCCTGGCGGTAGATTCCACCGGTAACTTGATTGACGGCGACAAAATCATGGGAATGTTGGCAGCTTCTTTCAAAGAAAAGGGCGAGCTGACAGGAAACACCCTGGTAATCACGATTATGTCGAACCTGGGCTTAATCTTGGCGATGAAAGAAAAAGGGATTAACACTGTACAGACCGCTGTCGGTGACCGCTACGTCCTCGAAAAAATGCGCGAGCAAGGTTTTGTGCTGGGCGGGGAACAATCCGGACACGTTATTAACGCCAACCACGCCACTACCGGAGACGGGATTCTGACCGCGCTATGCATTGCCCGCGCAGTTAAAGACGCTGGTCAGCCTCTAGAGAAGATTTGCGAGTTCGTAAAACGCTTACCGCAAACCCTGATTAATGTACCGAACGTGGACAAGACACGCACCGATGATGCCGGGTTGCAGGCAGAAATTGCGAAAGCCGAGGAAGAGCTGGGCGATACCGGGCGGGTAGTGCTGCGCGCTTCCGGAACCGAACCGTTGGTGCGGGTAATGGTAGAAGCCGCTACCCAAGAACAAGCCGATGCGGTTTGTGAACACCTAGCAGGCGAAGTAAAGAACCGGCTATCGTTATAGGACAATGTCATGCCGCCACTGCCGGGTTCTACCCGGCAGTGGCGGCATAGGGATTAAAACAGCGCGAGAAAGCATTGCGGAGCCAGAAATATGACGGCTAAATCCATTTACGAAGAATTTGACCGAACCTCCTGGCGTGCCCTCGCCACCAAAACCCCAATGCCGCTGACCGAAGCGGATTTGCGGTCCCTGGCAGCGTTGGGTGATCCGATTGATTTAGAGGAGGCAGACGCCGTTTATCGCCCCCTGTCAGCGTTGCTGCGTTACCGGGTTTTACATTCTCGCGCCCTCGCTCAAGACCAACAAGATTTTTTTGGTCGCCCCCATAAACGCCGGATTCCCTTCATTATTGGGGTTGCCGGTTCAGTAGCGGTTGGTAAATCAACCACTGCCCGCATTTTACAGAACCTGCTTAGTCGCTGGCCGGAGACTTCTCGGGTAGCTCTGGTAACTACTGATGGATTCTTGTATCCGAACGCCGAGCTGGAACGAGCAGGATTAATGGCTCGTAAAGGCTTCCCTGAGTCCTATAACCGACGCGCCCTCCTGAATTTTGTTAGCCAGGTGAAAGCGGGAGCAGAAGAGGTAAAAGCCCCGGTTTATTCGCACGTCACCTATGACGTGGTTCCGGGGAAGTTTATTAAAGTTGCCAGCCCTGATGTGTTAATCCTGGAGGGCATAAATGTGTTGCAGCCAGCCTGGGTTTATCGAGGACATCAAGACCTGCCTAACTTGGAAAAACGCCTTGATCAAGAGGACGGGCGCAGCGGGTTAGATGACCACAAATCTTTGGCGGTCAGTGATTTCTTTGATTTTTCAATCTACGTAGATGCCAAAACCTGTGATATTGAGAAATGGTTTATTGAGCGGTTCGTCTCGCTCAAGGAATCTGCTTTCCAAGACCCAGAATCTTATTTCCAGGTTTATGCCGGTATTTCCGATTCGGTAGCCCGCCAAATTGCTCACGATATTTGGACATCGATAAATCTGCCCAACCTGGAGCAACAGATTCGTCCCACCCGAGGGCGGGCGACATTGATATTGCGTAAAGACGCTTCGCACCGCCTAGAAAACGTCTACCTCCGCAAAATCTAAACTATCAAGATGACTGCCGAACGTAGCTTTGAACATCTCGCTTGCCGTAGAAGACACGAACTACATTAACTGCGGACGTGTCATTGTTGATGGTGTAGAACGCAATAAAGTTATCTACCGGCATTTGTCGCATTTCGAGGCTATGCCAGGGCTCCCATGTCACCACTTTGTTGCGAGCCGGAAATTGCTCAAGGCTGCGTATGCTCTCACGAATCCGGTTCACTTGCCCAACAGCTATCCCCGGTTCTCGTAGCTGGCTAGCAATGTATTCAAAGATATTTTTCAAATCCTGCAGGGCTTCATCTGAATATTTGATGAGGTAGCTACCCATTATATGCCATACTCTCGGTTCATGATTTCATCGACCTCGTCTACAGAGTACGATTTGCCCGAAAGAATGGAATCGTAACCTTTCTGCAGTTCGGCATTTAGCTGTTCCCTAGTTAGTTCAGCCAGGGAAAGCGGCTCTTTAGCAGGAAGTTTAATCCCGAAGGGAATACTTCTGGTCAGTTTAATCTGACTGTAGAGCATTTGCACCACCGAGGAGGGCGTAACACCCAAGCGAGAAAGAATATCCTCTACGTCTGCTTTGAGCTGTGGATCTATACGTGCATAGACTGCTGCTGTATTTGCCATATATCTACCTTCCTATTCTCGAGTTCAGATTAACACCAGACGAAAGTTTTTGTATAGAGATTAGCAAACAATAGCAAGTGTTATTTATTGCTTATAGCAATCTCCGCCCCTATGGCCGCACCGCATTATTTCGATATAGTTTTGCCCGGTAAGGGCGATATAAACCGCCTTTACCGGGCAAAATATATAAGCGTGAAAGATTAACGCTTGGAGTATTGCGAAGCCTTACGTGCCTTCTTGAGACCGGGCTTCTTACGCTCAACGGCGCGTGAATCGCGGGTTAGGAATCCCGCCTTCTTTAGGGCAGGACGGTTAGCTTCCCGATCGATTTCGTTCAGGGCGCGGGCAATGCCCAGACGAACTGCTCCGGCTTGACCGGAGATTCCGCCGCCAGAGACCCGAGCGATAACGTCGAAACGTCCTTCTAGGTCAAGTAAAGTGAACGGTGCCCGTACTAGCTGCTGATGCAACTTGTTCGGGAAATAGTTCTCGATAGTTCTGCCGTTGATTTTCCATTCGCCGCTGCCCGGCACCAACCGGACACGCGCAATCGCGCTTTTACGGCGTCCCAGCCCAATGCCGGGAGCGGTCACGGACTGTCCGGAGCCGGTCTGCTCCGACTGGGTTTCCGTGGTGTAAGAGCTGGGGGCATTCTCCTCCAACAGCTCTTCATTTTCGGTGGTATCAGCCACAATTCTCCTCAGGGTTTTGGCTCAGGGCTACTGGGCGATTTTTTTAATTTCGTATGGTTCTGGCTGCTGTGCCGCGTGGTTGTGTTCTGAACCAGCGAATACATGCAGCTTCTTCATTTGGGCACGCCCCAACCGAGTGTGGGGAACCATGCCGCGCACAGCCTTTTCTACTGCTACCTCTGGCTTCTTGTCTAGCAAGTCACCATAGGACACAGATTTTAAGCCACCGGGGTAACCAGAGTGGCGGTAGGCGCGTTTCTGCTGGCGTTTGTTGCCAGTAAGTCCGACCTTGGCAGCGTTCACGATAATGACGTGATCGCCCATATCCTCGTTAGGGGTGTAGGTCGGCTTATGTTTGCCACGCAGCAGCTTGGCGGCAATTGCCGCCAGTCGTCCGAGGACGACGTCTTCAGCGTCGATGACATACCATTTCTTGTTTTGGGTGTCACCGGCTTTCGGATTATAAGTTCGCACGGGCTTAAGCCTTCGTTTCTTCTTTGGGGGTAGAAATCCTGCGGGCGCAGCAACAAAACGGCGTAAATACCAAGAGTGTTGCGGACGCTGCCGTAGTGTTTTCCACCCGACTGTTTACTGTCTTCCGTCTAGCGTCCCGTTTTTGCCAATGCTGCAGGTAGATAACCTGCGCCTGGATTGTTCCAGGACACACAACATTTAGTATTTTACGGAACCGTGTCTACCTGGTCAAAGTAATCTCCTGTTGAACTGCCCACATACGCTCGTGATGCCCACGCAATGCACCATCGCATAATTTGTATTTTTTGGACAACGAGTTTGGAATTCTCTGATAAGCACGAAAGTAATCAATCATACATATTGCGCTCTTTCCCCTAAGGAAGCTGTCGATTTATTGCCAAAACCTATCGGAATCAGCAGCAGGGAAATAGTCAGAGTTCAGGGCATGTACCCTTATTTGATCCAAAACACCATCTAGGGCGTAACGAATTCCCCCAAGAGCTACAGCCCGCCTCCCTAAAGTGGATACCACAATTGAGGGAGGGAATGGACAAAGTTTTCTGATGGTCTGCTCCATTTTTGGCAAAAATAGATTCGCATAGTCACAAAATTGTCCCCCAAGTACCACACACTCAGGGTCAATAACCGCAATCATACTGGCAGTTCCCAGCCCCAATATCTCACCGAATCTCGCTGCGCCGGCAATCGCCAGTTTATTTCCTTCTCGCGCCTGCCTAAACATACTTTCTCGATTGGGGGGTTGGTTAGGACTATAGATACTTTTTGCGAAACTTTCCGCTTCTAACTCCCTCCATCTCAGTTGCGGAATTTCTCCAATTAGACCTGCGGCTCCCCGACTCCCCGCTCGCACCCTTCCGTCAAGAACACTGGCCGCACCAGTGCGAATTCCCGCTAAGATGAAGACAACGTCGTTATGTTTGGAGGCTGCACCAACCCAGGATTCCCCTCTAGCCCCCAGGGCGCAGTCTCCAACAGTAGTCACTTTAACCCCAAGCTCCTCAGAAACCACCTGATCAAGTTGCAGTCCCTGCCAGCCCGGCATACCTTTACCCCCAAAATATGCAACCTTTCCCTGATACTGAACCCCGGGGCTTCCGGTCACACAGACCCAGGTTTTGCCACAATTGGTCTCTTCCAAAGTTTTTTTACTAACAGTTAAGGCAGCTTCTATACGCATTTTTGTAGGTGTATTCTCAGCTAAATCGTCAGTATTTTCAGCGAGAATATTCCCGCTTAAATCTGCTGTGAGCGCACTGACGTGATGAGCTCCGATATCTAAGGAAAGGACATGCCCAGCCTGAGAAGAGAGTTTGTAGTAGGCAGCCGGTCTGCCCATTGCGATTACCCCTTCGGGGGTGGGCACATTCTCAACCCAGCCAAGTTTAACCAGGTCAGCCACAATTGATTCAGCCGCCGGGCGAGTTACCCCAATTTGTTTTGCAACATTGGCAACAGTATCCGAGCAGCCTGTCAGGTAACGTAATGCAGCTTCCATATTGGTGCGCCGCTGAATTCTTCGCTGAGCATTCACACTGGTAAACCCCCATTTACTGAAAACGCTTGACTTACTAAAGAAACTAACGTAATAATTGCTGTGACGCAAGTCTTACTAGCTGAGGAGTCGAAGATGACTGCTATCGGATTTATAAATAGTGAGGACGCTGCTGAGACCAGCACGTCTGAAACTAAAATGACTAATACTCTAGACTTTTCAGGTAGGAAGCCTAGCAAGTTAAAGCTAGCAGAGAAGCGAGCCGGATACCTTTTCATAGCCCCTGCCGTAATCGGATTCCTAGTATTTTATCTGGTTCCCATGATACGAGGTCTAGCTATAAGTTTTACAGATTGGGATTTAATTTCTCCTGCGAAGTTCGTAGGGTTTGCAAACTATCAAAAGCTACTGACCGACCATCATTTCGTTCATGCACTTTTAGTGACCGTCATCTACGTTCTCGTCAATATCACCACCCAAACCATAGCTGGTTTAGGAATAGCCGTGCTAATGCAACGTATCAGCAAATCCAGCTTAGTACGTTCGCTCTTACTTATTCCCTGGCTAGTACCAAACGTCACTATTGCGGTAATCACCTTATTTTTACTAGATCCTAATGTTGGTCTCGTGAACCATTTATTAACTATGATTCATAGCGAACCCATCGCTTTTTATGGCAATCCTGATATTGCTATCTTTACGGTTGCACTCGTGAACTCCTGGCGAAACATGGGGTACACAGCACTACTAATTTTCGCGGGAATGCAAATAGTTCCAAAAATGATTTACGACGCCGCGCAAATAGATGGAGCTAGCACCACTAGAAGCTTCTTCTCTATAACCTTGCCACTGATACGCCCCATCCTAGTGATGGTGATAGTGGTTTCTATGATTGGGTCCTTCCAGATTTTTGACACTGTAGCCGTAGCAACCAAAGGGGGACCGCTGGATTCCACTCGGGTTATTTACTTTTATATCTACGAAAAAGCTTTTCAACAAGGTCAAATGGGATATGCAGCCGCAATGGCTGTCATCTTACTAATCATCATTTTAGTTATGACTATCGTCCAACTGCGTTTAACGAAAGCTAGCGAATCGGACTTGGGATAACTTGAGGAATAACAATGAAAAATAGTAATTTTTTACGCAAGCTAAGCACGGAAAAAATACTCGGATGGACTACCTTAATACTTATTTTGATAGTCACCCTACTCCCCTTCGTATGGGCAATCCGCACAGCGCTAACCCCTAACTCGCAAATTTTTAACGGCGATTATTCTTTAATCCCGACTGATGCCAGCTGGATAAATTTCAAGCGGGTACTCGGATTTGCAACCACCGAAGAAGACTTAGCGGCAGGAGGATCAGGGGCAAAGATTTATTTCTGGCTCTACCTGCGTAACTCTCTAATATTCACTTCGATATTGGTACTTGGACAAGTTGTAACTTCCACGATGTCCGCATACGCTTTCGCCCGTTTACATTTCCCCGGACGAGATAAAATTTTCGCAATCCTCCTCACAGGAATGATGATTCCCCCAATTTTCATCGTGCTACCGAACTTTGTATTAATAAAAAATCTGGGACTTCTAAACACTTTCACCGGCCTCTTAGCACCCTATGTTCTAGTTTCACCTTTCGCCATTTTCTTTTTGCGACAGTTCTTTCTATCGATTCCTCGAGAGGTAGAAGAAGCTGCTCTTTTGGATGGGGCGAACCGATGGACGATATTTAGCAAGGTAATTGTCCCTATCTGCAAATCACCCATCACTACAATTGCAATTATTCAGGCCGTTTTTGCATGGAACGAATACTTATGGCCACAACTGGTCGGTAAAGAACACGCCGTTCGACTACTAAATGTCGCTCTGGCTACCTTTCAACAAGCTTCCCCCTCTACTAAACCAGACTGGGCAGGTCTCATGGCAGCTGCAACCTTGCAGACAATCCCTATGTTGATCTTACTTTTAGTAGTTGGGAAGAAACTAGTTAATTCAATCGGTCTTACTTCGGCGAAGTAGAACCGTCCCTAAGGAGAATGAAATGAAAAAGACAATCGCATTGACCTGCGGTGTGGCTATATTTGCCACAGCCGGTCTAGCGGGGTGTGCCCCACAGGAAACAAAAGGAAGCGACACAGATAATAACAAGGTTACCTACAGTTTATGGGATCCTAATCAGAAACCAGCTTATGAGGCGTGTGCTGCCGAATTTAAAAAGAAAAGTGGGATTAGCGTAGATATTCAACAAACCGGGTGGGACGATTACTGGAAGAATTTGACAGTCCAATTGTCTTCAGACGAGGCTCCGGACGTCATTACCAATCACGTAGCTCAATACCCTGAACTAGCCGCTAAAGGGGTTTTGACCGATCTTAAACCATATATCCAAAAAGATAAGATTGACATGAGTCAATACACTGGCGATTTGGCGTCCCTATGGAATTACGAAGATAAAACTTTTGGGATTCCGCAAGACTGGGACACTATAGCTCTCGTCTATAACGTAAAGGACGTTAAAGACGCCGGAATTGATGAAGCTAGTTTGCAGAAATTAGATTGGAATCCCCAAGATGGCGGTAGTTTTGGTAAAGCTATAGCGCACTTGACTATAGATAAGAACGGAAAACGCGGGGACGAGGTCGGGTTCGACAAGAACAATGTTGAGACTTACGGCTGGGGACTGGAAACTAATTCTGGAGTAGTAGGTCAAGGCCCGTGGTCGTGGTTCGCCCTTTCTAATGGTTTCAACTACTTGGATAAAAATCCGTTTGGTCGCCATTACAACTTAGATTCTCCCAAACTGATTGAAGCCATGAAATGGTGGCAGCGACAGATTCAGGCCGGATATGTTACCCCAGTTGAAAAGGCAGGCGACCTTGGCCTAGAACCTATGATGGAACAAAATAAAGCAGCTATAGTACCTGACGGCTCTTGGAGAATTAATACTTGGTCTCAATCAAAGACTCAAAAGTTCAAGTTCGCTCCTCTTCCCAAAGGACCTATGGGACAAAAGACCATAATCAATGGTCTCGCGCCCTCTATAACCAAGAACGCCAAAGATAAGGACAAAGCGTGGCAGTGGGTCAAATTCCTAACATCTACGGAGTGCCAGAGCATCGTTGCGAAGAAAGCAATAGTTTTCCCCTCAATAACCAGTCAATCAGAGGCAGCAGCTAAAGCTCATGAAGCCAACGGAGTCGATGTCAGCGCTTTCTTGAATATCACCAAAGACCCCAAGAATCTGGTCTACTATCCGATCACTTTTAAGGCCGAAGAAATTAACTCTGAAGCTAACAAAGTTTTTGAAGGAATTGAACGCGGAAGCGAAGACCCCGCTAAAGCGCTTCCAGAGTTAAACAAGAAAATAAACGAGCTCCTGGCAGAAAAGTAATACATAACGCCCCCACCACGAGGAACGGGATCATGAAGATAAAATACCAGCACGGAAAGTTTATTTTTCCGGAACAGATTTCTAAATTAGCTGTAAATATCTCTTGCAGACAAGTTGATGATGAGAGTAATCAACAGCCTCCTACCGGCAGAGGTGCCTCAGTAACCTGCTCGGAAATTCAGGTATCCTATCCTGACCTTAAAAATGGTGAATTTTATCGACATGGCTGGAATTCTTGGTCCCCGACCTCGTGGTGGTCGGTTGATAAACCTCCTTACCGGGTTTGGAATAATCCCCCGCGTTCTCTAACAGCCGAGGATGCGTATTCTGATGACCCCGAAGTCCATCAGTCTTATCTATTAACTGCAATCAAGTTAGATTCGGGAAAAGATTTCATCATGCTTATCGGAGCCTTAGGAGGAGAATCTGGATATTTTGAAATTGGAGAACATCTATTAACCGCAAGAAAGTTACCAGATAAAACCGGTTATTCTGCGCATAATGCCCCAGCAAACTGCAATAAAGACAGTGACGTCTCCTGGTGGGTTGGGATTGGTAAAGAACTGAGTGTTTTCAGCGCTTATGCCACTGCCCTTAGAAAATCTATAGATAGCAAGGCTAAACGAGCAAACCGTTATCCAGGAGGTATTTGGTCATCATGGTATTCCTGGTTTGAAGAAATCAGCGAAGAAACTATTGAAACCGAAATTATTCCTGCCACACGCAGCGGATATCAGGTACTTGAAATAGATGATGGTTGGGAAAAAGGAATAGGAGATTGGCAACCGAACGCAAAATTTCCCTCCGGCTTAGAAACCTTGGCTAATAAGATAAGAAGTCACGACCTTACACCCGGAATCTGGGTTTCACCTTTTATTGCCTCAGGTAACAGTGCAATTGTCCACGAGCACCCCGAGTATTTCATTCATGATTTTTCCGGAAATTTGGAACCTGCTGGCTATAACTGGGGAGATTTCTATTATGGATTAGACTGCACCCACCCGGGAGCAAAATCTTGGCTCAAAGAAATCCTTACAACTATTTACGGGTGGGGATTCAGGTATTTCAAACTGGATTTTCTCAACGCCGCCGCAATAGTTGGCCGGCGTTATCAAACAGTTTCACGGGAATGCGCCTATCAAGAAGGACTGAAAACAATACGTGAAACACTTCCCAATGCGTATCTAATGGCCTCGGGAGCACTGATTGGGCCGTCTTTAGGTCTAGTCGATGGAATGAGGGTTGGACCTGATACCGCTCCTTATTGGGATAACACTGAACGTAAACGAGACCCCTCCGGTCCTGCTGTCCGCAATGCGGCTTTAAACTCGCTGTCTCGCTATTGGTTAAAGCCCCTTGTAGCGTTAGATCCGGATGTAGCTTTTACTCGCTCACGGGGTTCTCTACTAAGCCCGGAAGCGAATGAGCTTACACAGAATCTAGCGAGAGTATGCGGTATTTTTAGCTGTTCCGATCCGTACACTTGGCTAATTAATTCCGAAAAGAACCAGGTAAAAGAGCTTTGTACGGAATTTAAGATTCCGCCCTCAGTTAATCAGATTTCCCGATTCAGCTTTCGTAGTGGAACTAAAGAGGTTGATTTTACCCCGTGGCTATACCCGACTGGACGAGTATCAGATCGTATTTTAGCAAAGTAAATACGTCTAGCCTCTAGCTGGAATCTTCAGGGTAGTTCGTCAAGGTGCGCACTACTTTTGCTTTTGCGGCTTGGGAGGCGTATTCGTCCTCCGGAGGGTAGGTAACCTCCCACAGGGTTAATCCCCGCCCAGCGGCAAGCGGAACCCGCTGGTCACGCACACCGGCAGCCAGCAGCTCCCCTATCCAGTCAGGGGAATATTTCCCTCGCCCTATCTCCATTAGCGCCCCCATCATGAAACGAACTTGCGAATGACAAAACGCATCCGCACAAATCATGGCCTGCACGATTCCCGGTTGGGGTCGGGAAACAGTAAACGAATGGAGGGTACGTATGGTAGTCGCGCCCTCCCGCGGCTTCGCGAAAGGCAGAAAATCATGCTCGCCACATAACGCCTGTGCTGCCACCTGCATTTTTTCGGCATTTAACGGAGAGGAGGTGCGGGTAGTATCTAAGCGGCAAGGATTTACCGCGCGGGCATCATCACAAATCAGATAGCGATAGGTGCGAGAAAGAGCCGAAAAACGGGCATCAAACTCATCCGACACGACCCTAACTTGCTTAATGGCTAGCGCCCCATCAAGACCGCGTCCCGCCAGCCCCTCTAGCCGGGCACGCAGCCGCTGCCCACGAGCCTCATCGTCCCCCGCACGTCCTTTGGATAAAGAGAGCCAAAACTGGCGCGGCACCTCTACATGCGAAACCTGACCTCGGGCATGAACCCCGGCATCGGTACGTCCCGCCACCGTCAGCTGCACCACCTGGCGAGTAATTAAAGTCAAGGCATCCTCTAGGCAGCCCTGCACTGTCAGCAAACCTGGTTGGCGTGCCCAACCGTGGAAAGGCGCACCCCGATAGGCTAAGTCAATACGTAAACGAACCATTTGAGACATTAAGTCATTAACTCCCATGCGCGAACCCCGCCGCGAACACCGGCATCATTAGGCACTATTACCACTTCGTCACCCAAAGTTTTCCTGACCGATTCGGTGATGTGCGCAGAGTTACCTCCTCCCAAATAGAGACGATCCCACATGATGGCTTCGCGCAGTACCCCTACCACGCGGCGAACTCGCCGTGACCAGTGCGCATCTCCCATACGAATCCGTTCCGGCTCGCCCACATAGTCATCAAATAGCAGCCCCCAACGAGCAACCATATGAGAAAGCTCCATATGAGGAGCCAGGCGACCACCATCCCAAATCGAGTTACCTAGACCAGTGCCTAAAGTAATTATCATTTCCATACAAGTACCAGAAATAACCCCAGCACCAGCAACTTCCGCATCATTTAACACTAAAGACGGCAGACCGGTTTGTTCTTCTAAAGCTGAAGCTAAATCAAAGTTTTGCCAGGCTGTAACCATTTGCGGAATCACCCGGGTGCGCGGCCCGGAGCGGCAAACATAGTGAGGAGTAGAAATCACCACTCCATGCCGAATCATACCGGGCATTCCCACAGTCACGCGGTCCGGAGCAGCCTTTAGGTCGGTTTGAAACTTTTGGATAATCTCAATCAAAAGCTCTGGCGGGAGCGGATAAGGGGTTGGAACCCGCAAAGAGGGAGCGACCATTGTACCTCGATAGTCAAGGACTGAGGCTTTGATGCCTCCACCCCCGCAATCAACCGACAAGGTAAAGGGTCTTCTCATCTGTATTCCCATAATCAAAGCCTATCGGTAGTTTTGGGTATTAGCCCTAATTTTCCGGCCAGCCATAACCTAAAATCCGTATCCTTATCGTTCCGGGCCTATTGCGCTTTGTAAACCCAGAACCCATATAAAACGGGTCGATAAAAATAAGCGGGCAGTTAGCGGTTTTATTCCCGCTAACTGCCCGCAACAAGTACCTATCACCTAGCAGACAATTCTGCCTGTTCTGTGGTGTGCACTATTTATCTTCAGACTCTTCAGTTTCCTCAGAGCTATCGCCCTTATCGGCTTCATTAGCTTCTGCAGATTCTTCAGCTGAAGTAGCTTCGGCAGCAGACTCAACCTCTGCTTCCTCAACTTTTTCTTCGTCCTTATTCACTTTGTCGGCATCTTCTTTAACCGACTGAACTTTCGCTTTGGCTTCTACCTTTTCAGTTACCAAGGAAATCTCTGCCATAGGAGCGTTATCTCCCCGGCGAGCAGGTAGCTTCACAATCCGGGTGTATCCACCCTGACGGTTGGGATCCAAATCGGGAACTACCTCATCAAATAGGGTGTAAACTGCGTCAAAACCCCGGGTATATTTATCCACCTGAGTACCCAGTTTACGAGCAACCATGCGGCGATTGTGAATATCGCCCTTCTTTGCCTTGGTAATCAGTTTCTCAATATAGGGTTGCAGGCGGCGGGCTTTAGCCTGGGTGGTGCGAATCGAACGGTGCTCAATCAGAGATTTAGCCAGATTCGCCAGAATTTTACGCTCATGCGCAGGACCGGCTCCTAAACGCGGACCTTTAGATGGCTTAGGCATTTTTATTCCTTTACTTTCCTAAAAAACTTTATTGTTTCAGCGCCGAGAAAACCCGACTTAGTCATCAGAGAACTGCAGAGAACTGGGGGTGGCAAGGTCATCAAGACTAACCGAAGTTGGTAGCGGAGAGTCTTTAAGAGCCATACCCATTTCGGCAAGTTTCTCTTTGATTTCCTCAATTGACTTCGCACCGAAGTTGCGGATATCCAAAAGATCAGCTTCTGAACGGGCGACAAGTTCGCCAACAGTGTTGATTCCTTCCCGCGTCAAAGCGTTATAGGAACGAGACTGTAAGCCCAGGTCATCAATAGACAGCGCTAAATCTTGAGCCAGAACCTGATCAGTTTGCGGAGCGCCAAGTTCAATACCTTCAGCTTCGATATTCAGTTCCTGACACAAACCGAACAGTTCTACCAGGGTCTTACCTGCCGAAGCCAAAGCATCACGCGGAGCAAGCCCCGGTTTAGTTTCCACATCAACAATCAAGCGATCAAAGTCGGTGCGCTGCTCTACACGAGTAGCCTCTACCTTGTAGCGAACTTTAACCACCGGGGAGTAGATGGAATCAATCGGAATCCGAGAAATCTCGTGCCCCTCAGACTTGTTCTGATCAGCAGAAACATAGCCGCGACCGCGTTCAACTGTCAGCTCAATTTCTAACTTTCCGGACTCGTTCAAAGTCGCCAAATACAAATCCGGGTTGTGAATCTCCACTCCGGCCGGAGGGGTGATATCGCCAGCGGTAACCTTTCCGGCACCAGCCTTACGTAGATACATCACCACCGGTTCGTCATTTTCTGAAGAAAGCACAATCTGCTTGATGTTCAGAATAATCTCGGAAACGTCCTCCATTACTCCCGGGATGGTGCGGAACTCATGCGGCACCCCCTCAATACGAATAGAGGTGACCGCAGCTCCCGGAATAGAGGAAAGCAGGGTACGCCGCAAACTGTTTCCCAGAGTATGCCCGAAACCGGGCTCTAGGGGTTCAAGGGTGAAGCGGGAGCGCTGATCGCTTACAACTTCTTCCGATAGCACGGGTCGCTGTGAAATAAGCAACGTGTTGTCCTTTCTCTCGCCCAGCCCGCCATATGACTGGAACGAACGTTCTGACCTAAAGTCAGCCTTTTAGACAAAACTGCGAAATCTCCCAAATGACGGCTTGGAGACCCACAGAAGTGTTTTACTATCTTCTATTTTCTATTTCAGTTAGGGCGCGTTATACGCGGCGACGCTTCGGAGGACGGCAGCCATTGTGAGCGTGCGGAGTAACGTCCTGAATAGACCCAACCTCAAGCCCGGTAGCCTGCAAAGACCGAATCGCGGTTTCGCGACCAGATCCCGGTCCTTTAACGAATACGTCAACTTTCTTCATGCCATGCTCTTGTGCCCGCCGAGCAGCCGCCTCAGCAGCCATCTGTGCTGCAAAGGGCGTAGACTTGCGGGAACCTTTAAAGCCCATCTGTCCAGCAGATGACCAAGAAATAACTGCTCCCGAAGGATCAGTAATCGAAACGATAGTGTTATTGAATGTAGACTTAATGAACGCTTTTCCCTGAACAACGTTCTTACGCGCAGCCCGACGCGGCTTACGGCTCTTTATAGAACTAGCAGCCATATCTTCCTTCTTTTCCTCAGATCCAGCAGGTGATACCTGCGCTTACCTTATGCAGCCTTCTTCTTGCCAGCAACAGTGCGCTTGGGCCCTTTGCGGGTACGCGCATTGGTTTTGGTTCGCTGACCACGCACCGGCAAATGGAAGCGGTGACGCAATCCCTGATAGGAACCAATCTCAATTTTGCGGCGAATATCGGCCTGGACCTCACGACGAAGGTCGCCTTCAACCTTGTAATTCGATTCTATGAAGTCGCGTACTTTAATCAAATCTTCTTCAGAAATGTCTTTTACGCGCACATCCGGGCTAACCCCGGTCTCTTCCAGCGTTTTTTGAGCGCGAGTACGCCCAACGCCGTAAATATAAGTTAGTGCTACTTCCAAACGCTTCTCGCGGGGAAGATCAACACCGGCAATACGTGCTGCCATTACTTTTCTCTCCACATTGTTCCCGGAGGCCGTCGCGCTACCTTCCGTTCCCGGCCCAGGCCTCCGGACCTGGGGTCACCATCTATTTCAGAGGTGCCGGTAGCGCGCTGTCATCTCAGCTAGCCTTGACGCTGCTTATGCCGAGGGTTCTCACAAATCACCATGACAACGCCGTGGCGACGAATCACCTTGCATTTCTCACAGATCTTCTTAACGCTAGGTTTAACCTTCATAATTTTCCTCTACGCAGTGGGAATATCCACCGCCAATACTGTTTTACTTGTATCGGTAGACGATTCGACCGCGCGACAAATCGTAGGGACTAAGCTCTACTACCACGCGATCTTCCGGTAAGATTCGGATATAATGCTGACGCATTTTGCCCGAAATGTGCGCAAGCACTTTGTGACCATTCTCGAGCTCTACCCGAAAATAAGCATTCGGAAGTGCCTCTACAACGGTGCCTTCGACCTCTACAACGCCTTCTTTTTTAGCCATTTATCCTTCACTAACCTTGTCCACACAGGATGACCAGTGGGTATAATATACCCCCTAGCCACAAACCCAATAAACAACTTTACGTTAGTAACAGGACAAAGCTAAAGCTGACAGAGGGTTAAATCCGTCACGCAAAGGGCGCTTAGCGCCTGTCTATTTGCAATGTTCACAAAAAGACAACCCTAACCCTAAATCCGTACAGGTTTAACCCCAAAAGGCGCCAATGCGTCCTCGCCACAATCCGGTTGGTTAAGGACACAGATTCCCTCCTCAAGTACCGCAACCTGCGCCTCCCAGTGGCACGCCAATGAGTGATCAACAGTTTTAACCGTCCAACCATCGGCAAGAGTAGTGACCTGATTAGAGCCACAAGTAAAAATCGGCTCCACACACAACACCATTCCGGGTTTTATGGCCGCTGAACGTCCCGCAGCCCGAAAGTTAAACACATCGGGCGGCTGATGCATGGCAGTACCGATTCCATGCCCAGTGAACTCTTCAACTATTCCCACAGTCCAGCCGGAAGTTTCCGCAAAGGCATCAACCTCGTCCTCTATCGCAGCCCCAATATCGTTCACCCGGGCACGAGGACGAGCCATAGCTGCTACCCCTGCCCAGGTACTCCTCCGGGTGATTTCCAATAGCTGCTCTTTTTTAGAGGAGGTGGGGTAGCTGTGTGCCGAGATTGAGGGTGTTGGCTGCGGGGCTGGTTCTTCCCCGATAATCACCGAAAAGGCAGAATCCCCGTGCCACTGTTTACCATCTTTTTCCAGGTAGCATCCGCAATCAAAACTGACCAAATCGCCAACTTCAAAGGGAGTGCTATCCGGAATACCATGCACTACCGTGTCATTTACCGAGATACAGATAGTTGCGGGGTAATCGTAGTAGCCAAGAAAATTGGATTTGGCATTATTATCTGCGATTATCTGCGCGGAAATCTCGTCTATTTCACGGGGAGTAACTCCGGCTTTTGCTGTCTGCCACACGGCCTCATGAATCTGATTAACGACCAACGCTGCCTGGCGCATATACCCCAGCTGGGTGCGATTTTTTATCTCAATCCCCCGCCGAAAAAGCATAGGTGCTTCTTTCTGTCCTTAACACATCTCTAGCTAAGCTTGGATTTGATGCAATCCCAAACCTGGTCGATACTGCCGTTTCCGTCAATATTTATCAGCAACTTTGCCTCGCGGTAGTAACGCACTAGCGGCTCGGTTTGTTCATGATAAACCTGCAGGCGGCGGCGAATCACCGGTTCGGTATCGTCAGAGCGGTGTTCAATCTCGGCGCGCTTGAGTAACCTGCCGACAACGTCCTCTAAATCTACATCCAGGTTGATAACCGCATCTAGCTGCGTATCTAAATCCTTAAGAACGCTGTCCATAAAATGAGCCTGTTCCAGATTTCGCGGATACCCATCAGCTAGGAAGCCTCGGCTAAAACGCTCAGATTTCAGCTCAGATTCCACCAGAGAGCTGATTATTGAATCCGGGACTAGCTCCCCCCGGTTGATTAGCTCTTTTGCTTTAATACCTAGCTCTGTACCTTCCTGCATCTGGGCACGCAGCATCGCCCCCGTGGAGAAAGTGGGAATATCTAGCAGTTCGCAAATCCTACGCGCTTGAGTACCTTTACCAGCACCCGGAGCACCCAGAATAACTAGACGCTTAATCATTTGAGGAATCCTTCATAGTGATGCTGCTGCAACTGAGCATCAATCTGCTGTACCGTCTGTAGACCTACGCCCACCATAATCAACAGCGTGGTTCCCCCGAAAGGCAACTGGGTGACTTTAAGCGGAATCAACGCCACAATCGGAACCATAGCGACTATCACCAGGTAAAGAGCACCGGCACTGGTAATCCGACTAATCACGTAGTGCAAATAGTCGGCAGTGGGAGCCCCAGCCCGAATACCGGGGATAAAGCCACCGTACTTCTTCATATTGTCGGCGATTTCCTCGGGGTTGAAGGTGATTTGAGTGTAGAAAAATGCGAATCCCAATACCAACAGCGCGTAGCAAATCAGATACAGCAGGGAGTCGTGCTGGAAATTGTCGTTTATCCATCTAACCCAACCGGCATCGGGTTTACCGAAGCGGGAAATCATTTGCGGCATAGCGAGCAGCGAAGCAGCGAAAATTACCGGGATAACCCCCGACATATTGATTTTCATGGGGATATAGGTGGTAGAACCGCCGACCATCCGCCGACCCACCATTCGTTTAGCGTACTGCACGGGGATGCGGCGTTGAGCCTGTTCCACGAACACGATTGCCAGGGTAATCAGGGCAACCAGGGCAAGAATAACTAGGACTTTCCAAACTCCGCCGGAAGCCCCAATGGATTGCAGGTGGGCGGGCATATTTGCCACAATGCCGGTGAAAATCAGCAAGGACATACCGTTACCGATACCATTTTCAGTGATTAGCTCTGCCAGCCACATGATCAGACCGGTACCAGCAGTCATGGTTACCATCATTATCAGATAGTTAATCGCTGATTCGTCAGGAATGATGGGTTTAGAGGGAGAGCATCCCTGTAGCAACTGCCCGGAACGAGCCATGTAGATGATGGTTACCGATTGCAGCACCCCCAATCCGATGGTCAGGTAGCGGGTGTACTGGGTCATTTTAGCTTTTCCGGCTTGACCCTCGCGGTGAAGATCCTCGAAGCGGGGAATAACCACTCGCATCAGCTGGATAATAATTGAGGCCGTAATATAGGGCATAATCCCCATGGCGAATACGGACAGAGACAGTAGCGCTCCCCCAGAGAACAGGTTCACCAAGTCGAGTAGACCATTCTGTTCATTATTTTTCAGGCAGGCCTGTAGGTTCGGATAGTTCACTCCCGGTGAGGGAATATGGGAACCAACCCGATACAGCGCCATAATCGCCAAGGTGAACAGGAGCTTTTTCCTAAGATCGGGCGTTTTGAACGCCTGTACGAATACGCTAAGCAAACTGCCTCCAGCACTATGTCTTTTAAGGGCATATAAAAGAAGATTCTTTAACCCTTAGTAGCCTACACAATTTTGCCCTCTAATAGCACATGCAAAGCTTAATGCCTGGAATAAGATTCGAGGGTCGTAAGTTTTTGAGGGAATACTGTCTTAGATTTTTAAGGGCAGGTGCAAGGTTAAGTACCAGCGTAGGTGATTGGTATAAAAACTGACGCTAGAGCCTAAAACCCAAGCTAGAGACAACGACCAGAGCCAGCGTTGAAGCTAATATGTACGTGATCAAAGTGATTAGCAGTGACAGAGCCCCGGTTTTCCATCCCCTGCCAGCTGCGTCCAGGCATCCAGATTTTTTGCTTCCAGATTACATATTTCACATTCAAATCTTGGCTGTTACTAATTGCCCAGTTGGCAATGGTGTCTCCCAAAGCGCTTGAAACGGGAACCATCACGTCAAGAGCGAGACCTTTACCGTGATCGCGAGAATCTCCGGGGCGAAAACCACCGATATTGGTAACCCCAAAACGCTGGGAAATCATAGTGCGTACTTGGCGCGGCCAGGCCTGTACCCGGGGATCACCGCTAGGGGGAACACAGTTGGGGGTCTGAGCTTGGGGCAAGGCAGTATCCGAACTGTCGCTAAGAAGGGTGGTGGAAACTCCCGCGGAACTAGCGTTTACCTTACTGGAAGGAAGCTTGACATCTTCATCAACAGAAACAGCCTGGTTGTAAAGATTTTCCTGCAACATATTGCTGGCTAGTTGCGAAACGTTCACACTGGTACTGTTAGCGCCAGCCGAAGGATGAACAGAATCGGCAGCTACTAATCCCAAAGCTGCCATAACCACGATTGGTGCCATCAACCAGGTTTTACGCACTATATCTCCTGAGGGTCATGTCGCCGTTTGTTTGCGCCGCCGACATATAACGATTTAGTAACAAATATGTTTCGAGTATAAATGCCGACAACTACCAGGTGTCAATCCTTGATAAAAGCGAGTCATAAATCACTGCCCTATTCCCAATGCCCGGCACTTACTGGTCAAAAGATAAAATATAGGGCTAATACCCGAATTGTGCGCTTCCGAAATAGGCAAAGCAGAAAAAATTAGAAATGGGTTTACAAACCCCAAATTGAGCATCACGCTAGAAAAATGGGCATTAGCCCAGAAAAATAGTTTCGGG
>NZ_JAQEVU010000006.1:0-188622 GCF_027694345.1 Varibaculum timonense | reverse complement strand
CCCCCCCCCCCCCCCCCCGAAACTATTAATCTATATAGATTTAAATCTAGCTAAACCCTTAAAGCTACAGCTCAAAGAGCAGACTAGAACAATTAATCTTGCTCGCGCTTGCTCAGCGAACCGCCGGCAGCTTCAATCTTCTCTTTAGCTGAAGCAGACCAAGCATCTACGATTAGCTCCAGTTTCACCGAGATTTCCCCAGTGCCCAGAACCTTAACCAAAGAGTTCTTGCGAACCGCTCCCTTGGAAACTAAATCATCAACCGTAACCGCTCCCCCTTCAGGGAAAAGGTCTTGGAGGCGATCCAGGTTCACTACCTGATAGACAGTAGCGAAGGGGTTCTTGAATCCGCGCAGCTTCGGTAGGCGCATATGCAAAGGCATCTGACCACCCTCGAAGCGAGGATGAACGTTCTTGCGAGCTCCCGTACCTTTAGTACCACGCCCAGCAGTCTTACCCTGTGAACCTTCACCGCGACCCACGCGCTTACGACGCTTATTAGCTCCGGGAGCTGGACGCAAATCGTGAAGCCGAATCACGCCCTCTTTAGTGGTCTCCTCTGCCTCGGTTACCTTAGTATCTTCAGCCATTAACCAATCTCCTCTACCTGCACCAAGTGGGCAACTTTACGAATCTGACCACGAATAGCCGGATTATCTTGATGCTCCACACTGTGACGAATCTTGCGCAGACCCAGCGATTGCATAACGCGCCGCTGATTCTGGTTGGTATTCACCAAACCTTTAACCTGGGTGATTTTCAGCTTACTCATCAGGCATTCACCTCTTCAGCTACCCCGTCAGCGGCTTTCTCCGCCTCGTCCTTTTTAGCCTTTTCAGCTTTCTCGGCGCGAGCCTCAGCTTGAGCCCGCAACATTGCCTCGGGAACAACCCGTTCAACCGGAAGTCCACGGCGAGCCGCAACCTCTTCCGGACGCTGCAGCATCTTCAGAGCAGCCACCGTAGCCTGCACGATGTTCAAAGCATTAGCGCTACCCAAAGACTTGGTTAGCACGTCATGAACGCCCGCGCATTCCATGATTGCACGTACCGGACCACCGGCGATTACCCCGGTACCGGGAGAAGCAGGACGAAGCAAAACCACGCCAGCAGCTTTCTCACCCTGTACCACGTGAGTGATAGTGCGCCCAATCATCGGTACTTGGAAGAAGTTCTTCTTCGCGTCCTCCACGCCCTTGGAAATAGCTTGGGGAACCTCTTTAGCCTTACCGTATCCGACACCGACCATGCCTTCACCATCACCGACTACTACCAGAGCGGTGAAAGCGAAACGACGTCCGCCCTTAACTACTTTAGAAACACGGTTAATGGTAACTACGCGCTCTAAATACTGATTCTTTTCCTGCTCACGACGATTGTCGCGGCGGCCCTTACGCCCCCGGTCTTCGCGGCCTTTGCCACGGGATTCCCGGGAATCGGCGTTTTTATTTTCTTCAGCCATTATTTTCCCTCTCCTCTACAGCTTCAGACCGCCATCGCGGGCACCTTCAGCCACCGCGGCGACGCGACCATGATATTTGTTGCCGCCGCGATCAAACACGACAGCCGTGATGCCTGCCTCTAGGGCACGCTTGGCGATACGTTCACCCACCAGGCGAGCCGCATCTACTTTCTTCATCTTCTCGCCTCGCTGCTCCGCTTCCAAGGTGGAAGCTGAAACCAAGGTGTGCCCCAAGTCGTCATTGACAACCTGGGCAACCATGTGGCGGTTAGACCGAGTAACCACCAGACGAGGGCGCTGCGCCGTACCATATACGCGTTTACGAACCCGAATATGGCGGCGCTTGCGAGCGACGAATTTGCCTTTACCTTTAGGGGTATACGACATTTACTTACCCGCCTTTCCGGCCTTGCGACGAACGAATTCGCCCTTGTAACGAATACCTTTGCCCTTATAGGGTTCCGGAGGACGAATCTTACGGATCTTCGCGGCGGTCTCGCCCACTAGCTCTTTGCTAATGCCAGAGATAGTGAAAGATAGCGCGCTATTAACCTTAAATTCGATTCCTTCGGGAGCTTTAAATGGTACCGGGTGCGAGAAGCCTAGCTGCAGCTCAATATCGCTACCGCGAGTCAATACGCGGTAACCGGTCCCCACGATTTCCATTTCTTTGGTGAAACCGTTAGTTACACCCTCAATCATATTGGAAATCAAAGAGCGGGTAAGACCGTGCAAAGAGCGAGCCTGACGAGTTTCTTCTACCCGATCAACCAGAATTTTACCGTCCTCTTCACGAATGGTGAGCGCACCGGTAAAAGTACGTTCCAGCTGACCTTTAGGGCCTTTAACCGAAACATTCAAGCCATCGATTTTTACTTCCACACCTGCCGGTAGGGAAATCGGAGTCTTGCCAATACGTGACATTCCTAATTCCCTCCCTTACCAGATGTAGGCGAGAACTTCCCCGCCTACGCCTTTGTCTTGTGCCTGACGGTCAGTCATAAGGCCAGAGGAGGTGGACAAAATTGCCACCCCAAGGCCTCCCATGACCTTCGGCAACTGAGTGGATTTTGCGTATTTACGCAGACCCGGCTTGGAAACCCGCTTGCAACCGGTGATTGCCCGTTCGCGCTTGCTTCCGTATTTCAGGGTCAAAGTGAGAGTCTTGCCCACACGGGCATCGGTGACTTCACTCTTGGCTATATAGCCCTCATTTTCTAGAATCTTTGCGATTCCCGCCTTCATTTTTGATGAAGGCATAGACACAGTGTCCAAATGCGCCGCATTGGCGTTACGCAGACGTGTAAGCATATCTGCGATGGGATCTGTCATTGTCATTTTGGGGTTCTAACCCTTCCTCGCTGCGGTTTCTGTTTCAGACCTGCAACGTAGTAGTTTTTACCAACTGCTCTTAGTTACGCCCGGCAGTTCGCCCCGCAGAGCGAGCTCACGCAGGCAAACACGGCAAAGTCCAAACTTGCGATACACCGAATGGGGGCGTCCGCAGCGGTTGCACCGTGTGTATCCGCGTACTTTGAACTTCGGCTTACGATTCGCTTTATTCTTCAGCGCCGTTTTCGCCATTAACGTTCCTCCTTAAACGGGAAGCCTAGTAACTTTAGCAGTGCTCGACCTTCTTCATCACTGTTAGCAGTGGTAACCACAGTGATATCCATACCACGTACGCGATCAATCGAGTCCTGATCAATCTCGTGGAACATGGCCTGTTCGGTCAAGCCGAAAGTGTAGTTACCGTGACCATCAAACTGTTTGGGGCTTAGTCCCCTAAAGTCACGGATACGCGGCAGCGCGGTAGAAACCAAACGGTCTACGAACTCCCACATCCGATCGCCACGAATGGTAACGTGAGCGCCGATTGGCTGACCGGCACGCAGTTTGAACTGGGCGATAGATTTGCGTGCCTTAGTGACAACCGGTTTCTGTCCGGTAATCGCGGTCAGGTCACGAATCGCGCCCTCCATTAGTTTGGAGTCATGAGAGGCATCGCCTACACCCATGTTTACGACAACTTTTGCCAGACCTGGAATCTGGTTTACGTTTTCGTATTCAAACTTGTCTTTCAAAGAATTACGGATTTCTTCCTGGTAACGCACTTTTAGGCGCGGAACTAGAGTCTTTTCTTCAGCCATTAGATGTCCTCCCCAGAACGCTTCGCGTAACGTACCCGAACGGTACGCAGACGTCCTCCGCGTTCTGCCTGTTCCTCACGGAAGCCAACCCGGGTAGGCTTCTTGGTCTTGGGATCAACTAGCGCCACATTAGAGATGTGAATCGGAGCTTCCCGGTATTCGATACCGCCGGTTGCCTGTCCCTGCTGGTTCTGACCCGCGCGAGTGTGGTGAGTGCGGATATTAACCCCCTCGACCAGTACGCGGTCACTGGAACGGTATACCTCTAGTACCCGCCCCTGCTTGCCTTTATCCCCTGGTTTAAGGGCGGGCAAACCTTTTTCAGCGCGGCGCTCGTTGCGCTTAGCTAGTTTTTTCTCGTCACTGGTACGGCCAGCAATAACCTCTACCAGATCGCCCTTCTTAATTTTCGCTCCCATTACAGCACCTCCGGAGCCAGCGAGATAATGCGCATGAACTTCTTGTCGCGAAGTTCACGCCCGATCGGCCCGAAAATACGGGTTCCGCGCGGTTCACCACTGGGCTGGATAATAACTGCGGCGTTTTCATCAAAGCGGATGTAGGAACCATCCTGGCGGCGACGCTCTTTACGAGTGCGCACGATTACCGCTTTAACAACTTCGCCTTTCTTGACATTGCCGCCGGGGATAGCGTCTTTAACAGTGGCAACAATGGTGTCACCGATACCTGCAAAACGCCGCCCGGAGCCGCCCAACACGCGAATACAAAGTAGTTCCTTTGCACCCGTGTTGTCAGCGACCTTTAGTCGCGACTCTTGTTGAATCATCGTGTTCTCCTAAAATCGGGATGCAACACACCCCTTAGGTTGTTTCTTCCTGTTGCCCGGCTATGCCGGCTCCCCAGGTAACCGCGAAAGTGGCAGACTCAAAATGCTCTGCTTTTGCAGCGCACAGGTCTCTGCCGCGGCATTCCAGGGCGGAATGCAACTCTCTTAGTTTAGTTTAGAATCGCAGGTAAATGAAAGTTAGCTCCCCTATTTATGCTGTAAGTTTCCTCACCCACAGACTTCCGGCTCGTTGCCGCGTTTATAAAAGAGCCCGCGGCGAGAAAAGTTGGGGGTAAAGATTGCTGCGTCCCATCTTTCCCGATGCCGGGAAATAGCGGATTACTTTTTGCTAGGCACTGTTTCCACGGTCGCTAGCTGGTAGCGATATTCGCGTCCGGAAATATAAGTAAACACCACTTTGGAACCGTCTGGCAGATTTTTGAAAGACGCAAACTGCTGGTTGCCGGCGCTATCGGCAATCGCCAGATTCCCGCACTAAAGCCATCGGCACCGTCTCCGAAGACCAAATCGTCGGCAAAGCCATGCTAATCGTCTCGCCCCCTATCCCACTTCAGCTAAGTCCGTTAGGGTGTTGCGCGGGGATTAGCCTTTTCCGTCCTCATACCAAGAGTAAATACGCATAAAACTAACAGTAACCCCTGGTAGACACTATAATTAGTTCGGCAGTATCCATCGGGAAATGGGGATAAGTCATGCAGCTAACCAGACGCAGAAACGTTACCAGAGCCATCCATTCTGCCGAGCTCGAAGGCCAGGCAGTATCCTCTGATTTCATCGATGATGCCAACGAATATATTAAGGAAACTATAAACGCTGACGAATTGGTTGAACGTACTAAGAATCGGATTATGAAAAGAGAGTCAGTGAGCCCAACCAAGTGATAGATGCAAACCACCAACGCCCTGGTCAGAGATTTAGGTACCAGAAAATATGCCTCCACAAGACCAAGAACCCCATCCGGAACACGGTCAGGAAGATCAGCTGACCCCGTACGCTGAGGTCGCGAACTACCCTACCCCGGTAGAAGCTGCGATAGCATTCGCTGACGCTGCGATGAATCTTGCCGATATGCCGGTGACTGACCCTAGAACCCGCGACCTAGTGCGTCAGGTAGCCGAACAATCCCTCAGCGCCGATGAAGCCGTAAAAATTGGTTTATCCGAGATTTTTAACAAGTAACATTATTCGCGGCAGGGATGAGCATTATGCTCGGGCAAGTGATTTGGCAAGCGTAATGCGAACCAGTTCACTGGTAGTGAGTTGCTGCTCTCTTGCTGTCGCAATCAACGCTCTTTTCATGGCTACCGGAATTTTTACCGATAGAGTTTCACTCCCCTCGCTGCTTAAAGAGCGGGGAGAGCCGTGGATGACCTGACTCAGATTTCTTTCGCCTTCCGGAAATGTTCCTTGTGCGTAACCCCGCTCCCAATCATTTAGCTTCTCATCGGTTATTATTTGTCCGTCTATGGCAGCAAAAGCGCTCATCATTGTTCCTTACATCCCTAGTTCTTTAAGAAAGGCTTTGGTAGGAGGGGTCATAGCATGAAATATTCGCCACCTACCTTGGGAGCCAGCATATATACGCTCATGACCCAGGCTCCAATTCTCTGTTTCATATTCCTGAGCGCGCTGTTCAATTTCAGCGTCAGAGAGTTCAAACTCGTTCATCAGTTCGTCAATCGAGGCCGGTGAAGTCTCTGTGGGAATGAACTCAGATTCTCTGTCTTGTTGCATGCTGATTTCCTTACTCCAAGAATCTTATTTATCGCGGTAATGGGAGCCGCACTGCCAAATTTCGAGTTGAGAGTTCTTGATTCTAAATACGATTCGATTTTTCTCATCGATGCGGACACTCCAGAAACCCATAAATCACCCTTGAGCGGTTCAGGCTTTCCGATGCAGTCGTACCCGTTACGCTTAATATCCGTGATAAGTCGATTTATTCGACGTAACGTCTTTTTGTCGCGAGTCTGCCAAGTGAGGTAATCCTCCCACCCCTCCTCGCTCCACACGATTTGCATGATTACATTCTTCGATCAGATCGTGCGGAACGAGCTGCTTTCTACCTGCTTCGACCTCGTCAATCGCTTTCTTGAGGCGGGAAAGATTCTCCTCTGAGTAAAAGGGGTCAGCCGAAACCTCGAACGGTATCCGACGCTCACGACCAACTTTTTTTGCAAAAATCGTGAACGCTGCACTCATTGAAAGCCCAAGTTCCCGGCAGGCACTTTCCATCAAACGTTTATCGTCTGCCTTTAGTTTGAAATTGACGTTAACGGTGTTGGTTGCCATCTGTATCCACCCCTTTCTCTAAAATATTTTATGAATAAATAAATAAAAATACAGGAGATTTAATTTATTGTTTATGGTGTTTTTATTTATCAAACCAGGCTTGGGGCGTGCTTTAGGAATTGAAAAACCCCGTCACCGCTGGATTGCGACGAGGACGAGGTTTGACGCGCTACCTATACGTAAGGTACGCCGGTGTGTTGACTTTTAGAACGTACATGCCCGAAAATTGGATAGCAGGTGGCCTTGGTCTAACCGGCCAGCACCCATCTGTCCGGCTGTGATTTACAGTCACTTTCCCGGTAAAAATGCACCGTTGGGTTGCATATACATACTCCGTGTGCCTCCTAGAAATCTAGGAGGCACACGCTTTATAACCTGAGGAAGAGAAGAACAGTAGCTCTCTAGTTGCGACTCCGCTTATGAGAGATGGCGAGGCAACCGGCAAAGGCGTCACGACATCCTCATTCGGGGAATTGGAAAACCCATCACCGCGGAATATCAACCTGGACGGGGGAATTCACCTTTCACCTAAGGAATAAACTCCCCAATCCCGAAGCGCAGCGCGGCTGCTTACCGCCTGTGCACAGATTTGCGTCTACGGCTAAGCAGGAACGCGCCAGCGGTGCTGAGGGAAGCGAGAAGCGCTAACGCGGCCAGACCCACAGAACCGGTATTAGATAATGCCGGTTTCTTCCCTGCCGTTGCCGGAGCGCTCTGACCCGGTTTAGGCGAGGAAGCACCCTCACCCGCAGGTTTAGTTTCCGGTTTACCGGTACCAGGGTTAGGGGTGGTTCCAGGCATATCTCCACCTGGTTTCGTACCAGGTTCAGTCGGATCGGTACCTGGTTGCTCGTCAGCCTTTACTATCACTTTCACCGTAATTTCTTCACTGCTGCCATCTTCATAAGTAACGGTGACCACTGCCGAAAGCTCTCCTGCTTCCTCGGTACTGGGCGCATTCCCTTTCCACGCAAACTTGACTTTAGTTAAATCGGTTGGAGCCTGCCCTTTAAACGTAATTACCTTACTTAGTTCCGGCAGTTTCTCACCTTTTTTAACCGTGATTGGATCGGCTTGTGGAGTATAGACATCTTTATCGGGAACAGTCTCAGCTGGACCCAAATCTTCCCAGCAGAAGTCGCCCGAGTCCTTCGCTACCCCAAAGTTGTGGGCGCTAGTGTTATTTTCGAAAACATAGCCGTCTTTAGTCTTAGCTATCAGCTCTTTTGCTTGGTTGATTTCCCAAGTGACCTGCTGGGTATCGTTTGGTTTAATCCAAGTTGCATTCGGCTCTGTTTTCCCATTAGCCATCCATTTATTGCAAGGATCGTTCACCTCAGGGGTCTGCGGAATCTTTACCTTGGTCAAGGGTTTAGCATTAACGCTAATATCCACGGTGATTTCTTCACTGCTGCCATCTGCATAAGTAACAGTGATGGTTCCCCTGATATTACCGACTTTGTCCGTGCTAGGTGTCGGCGCTTTCCAAGCGAACTTCACTTTATCTAAATCGGTAGGCATCTGACCGGGAGTATCCGGGAATTTAACCACGTCTTTAAGCTGCGGAAGAGCATCTCCCACGGTTAGGGAAATCGGGTCAGCGAACGGGTGGTACCGGTCTTTGTCACTCACGCGGGTAAACTTAAATTCCCACGAGGACGTAGCGGAGGGTTTAAGGCTATAACCATCCTTTGCCCTGGCGGTTACGATAACCGTCACCGGAGCATTTACATCAGCCTGATTGGGACTGACATTTACTGTTCCGGTCACTACTTTCCCGTCAACCAGGTATTCAACGCCCTCTACCTCAGGTAAGGTGTAGCTGCCGATATATTCATTCCCGCCTTGGGCAAAGTCGTCATCGCGACTGCTGGGGGCTTTCGGGATCACATAGGCAGTAAAAGTCCAGGTACCCGTGACGGTTTCGTCTTTAGCTATATTCGTGATTGTCTTAGGTTCCCAGCCCTTGAAGTCATAAATCCCCTTATCGGTCACCACCTGCTTCTTCCCGGGTTGGGACAGGGTCACTGTGCTACCAGCAGCAATATCGGATTGCGGGGTTGGTAGCAGCTTTTTCACGTCCTCGGGGAGGGCGTCGAAATCGTTAAAGCGGTAACTGACCGTGTAGGTCTTGGGTGCGTCTTTATAGATGTTGGTAGCAAACTGATTGGTGTTAGTTTTATACGCTAAGAAAATTGCGCTCTTTAACCGTTCCACCTTTGTTTGCGTGGGCAGTTTGTTGTACCAGCCAGATGGCTGCAGACGATTATTTTTAAGGTCGTCCTCCACAGCAGCATCCATCAGCTCTTTAAGTTGAGCGTAGGTGGTGATCTGCTGGGTCTTTCCCTCCCAATCAATAGTGATTGGTTTTAGGTTATCTTTCTTAGCGATCCGCTCGGCATATTGAGCTTTTTTGAAATCCGCCATAGTGCGGTATTTACCGCCACTCACCTTTGAAATAATCACGTCGTCGCTAAACTGAGTATTTTGCGCAACGTTGTCTGGTTTTAGCTGATTAGACAGGTAGGGAACCATACCCTCGTAGTAGCCGTATGCCGAAAGCATTTCCCAGCTTAGGCGCTTAGTGTGGATATCTCCGCTCATACCGTTAGGATTATGGGGTGCTCCATAAATCGGGGTAAACAGGGGAATCGCATAGTAGCCGTTATATTTAGCGGTACCGGTTACTTTCTGCCCATCAACCATGAGTCGATAGGCAACCGCATTCATATCTACCAGGTCATTGATTGTTTTAAGATTCTTAGCCTCATCGACACTGATATTTTCAAACTTTTCATCTTTCTTTTCATCTTTGCCGGACAAGGTGGCTTTATTGAATAGCTTTGCTTTGGTGGCATCGTCTTTGGATAAAGCTACCTCAGCTTCTAAATAATCCAGGGTATAGATTAAATCCATCTGGTTGCCGTAATAGGTTTTCAAATCATCGGCTGTCTGGAAACGATCAGGGGTTTTATTGCCGTAAGGGTTTTGATCGCTGCGATCAAAAATCTGGTTGAGGTCGAAGTTTGCCCCTTTATCAGTGGGATCGTTCTGATGCCAAGGCTCGAACACACCCCGAGTAATCAGTTCGGCACTCGCCCCGGAGCGCTGACCATATCCGGCAAAATGAACTTGATTCGCCATTTGGTGCGTGTGTTCGTGAGCATAGGTGGTCAGCCCGCGATCATCTAGACCATTGGCTAACCAGTAGTGAATCTGCCCGCTATTAATGTCGGCCACTCCATCTGCCTGCGTGAAAGTAAAATAGTAGCCTAACGGGGTCATAAACTCTTTAACTCCGCTGGCAACCCCAGCACCCTGTTTAGGCGACCACCGTTTTGCAGCAGAAGTCTCATTCGGATTCTTAATCTGCTGGTTGTCCCATACGCGGCGGTTACCCACAAGTTGTGCGCGTTGTTTATCCTCTTTTGCTAGGCGATACCAAAAATCCAAATAGTCGGCTTGACGTTCAGCGGCGTATTCAACCTTGTTGTCAAAAGCCTCTAGTTCTTTCCTATAGGCATCTGGATTAGCATCTTTGAGTGCTCGATTTACATAGGTGTCGGTCAGACCGTACATGATGGACTCCACTGTCGAAGCCACATACAGAGAGTTTTCTGACACGTTCAATAGGGCAAGTAGCTCTGCCTGACCGTTGGGTTCCTCCTTGAGCTTGTCGAATACCCGATAGGGAGCAGTTGGGTTTTCTTTCGACTTCTTTTCATAAATTACTGCTTTAGAGGTTTTCCAAAACCAATCAGCAGGGTTTTTACCGGTCTTGGCTACCTGGTCATTTAGGAAAGTCTCTAAATCGGTTTGGTCAGCTATCTTCCCACCTAAAACATCTTTAAACAGTTTAGGAGTAGACAACATTTTGCGCTGGTCGGCGCTCTGCTGCCCAATAGCTTTGACTATATCCAGGGGAGCGTATTCTTTCCCGAAAGCATTATTTTGCGTCATCAGCTGGCGAGCAACCGTAGCGCCCTCTTTTATGTTGAAACCATAGTTACGTTGCAGATAGGCAGCGCCAATCAGGAAACCAGCAGTATCGTTTTTAATCGCGTTTACATAGTAGGTGACGTCTTTATTCTTCCCCGCAGCAGCTACCTGGGAATCTGCTTTTATCATTAGCGGGAGGATTGTTGGTAAATCCTTTTTGATTTGGTTGAATGCGCCCTCCATATCGGAAGCGAGTAAGTACTCTTCTTGGAGCGCCTGGAGTACTACCTCATCCGGGACATCGTTAAGGGTAGGGTACTTATCTTTATTGTCCTTCCAAATCTCTGTCTTTTTACCAAGCTTTTCAGCCAATGTAAAACGGGTCTTTGCAAGTTTGTCCCTGATGGCTTTATCGCGAAAACCAACTTTCTGGAGGTCAGCGAGAACCTGATCTACCACTTGCTGAACCTGTTGCGCTCCTAAAGCGTCTGCGGCATAAGCACGGGAGACAGCCACCGAACCCGTAATGGTGAGCGTTAAGACGGTTGCTAAGGCTAAAGCCAATAGTTTAGATAGGCTCTGCGCGAGTTTTCCACGGAATGGAACATAATAATCCCTCATGATTCCCCAATGCTGTTCGACGCGATATTTTCAACCAATAAAGACTTTTGTATTTACTTACGCAAGTATCCCCTAGCGACCTTGGGTGATGCAACAAATTTCCGGGTTTTAACCCGAAAATGTTAAGAACAGCTCACTGCCATTGATCTGAGCGACTTAAACCAGTTAAGGGCGAGCTAGAGACCGGCGAACAGCGAGCGTCAGACAAACACCCCTATAAGGAATAGGCCAAATCCGGTGACAAGCCTTTAACAACGACGCTAACCGTATCAACACAGCCCGGAACTAACCTACTATGCTTCAAACGGAGAATTGGGAAAACCCCATCACCGCTGGATTGCAACGAGGACGGGGTTTGGCGCGCTCGACAGGATTCGAACCTGCAACCTTCTGATCCGTAGTCAGATGCTCTATCCGTTGAGCCACGAGCGCATTTGCCGTTGCCTTAGCAACTACCCTAGTTTAAGACAGAGCCAATAAGCCCTCCAAATTAGCGACAGCTTATTTAATGTGATTCACACGCTCGATTTGTAGAGCACAAAACATATGGATGCGGGGAATAGTTATATGCCGAAGGACAAGATTTCAAAATACAAGGGGTGCGGGCGCTAAATATGTGGGAGTAATGACAGGAAAAGCAGGGGGAAAGTTTGATTCGAGTAGGTGCGGTGGGCATAAGAATTTGGAAAACGCCGCCACGTTTTCCAAATTCTTGGGCAGGAGGACAAACTTTCCCCCGCACCCACAACTTCCAGACACGTAACCAGGCAAGCACACCCAGCTGAGGAGCATTATCACGCTCCACAGACAAAAGCACCCTCCCAATACCGACAAACCGCCCCAATATCGACCGAAATTCTCATCTCGGGAGGGCGCAACCGCACCGGGAGGGCGAAAACGTCACCCAAACAGGGCGCGGCAGGGCGCAAAACAATTTGCGAATGGGCGAAATTTGAAAATCAAAGGACGCGGATAGCCGGAAAGACCGGAGGAGAGTTTTGTCCAGACAGGTGCGGAGGGCGGTTTATGCCGAAAGACATGATTTCAAAACACAAGGAACGCGACCAGTAAAAGATGTAGGAGTAATGAAGGGCAGGGGGAAAGGTTGGTCCGAGTGGGTGCGGTGGGCATAAGAATTCGGAAAACGTCGCCACGTTTTCCGAATTACTTGGGCAGGAGGACAAACTTTCCCCCGCACGAGCAGAATCTCGGAACACCAGGGTCGCGGCCGGTAAAAGATACGAGAGGGACGAACAATAAATCATTACCTACAAACCGGATACGTCCCCAATCCAACTGATTCCAGCAATCCCTCCAACCGGCAAAGCCGGTCACGGGGTCCCCAGAGTGCTTTTACCGAGCCAGACCCGCAGCGGTAACGTAGCGCGTAGAGGCAGATTTATGCCGAGGGGTAGACATCCTAGCCACCAAGATTCCATAGAATCGGATACCCGGTAATAAATCTAAAAATCTGTAATTCTTAAGGCACTAAATCCGTGAAAATGCCAGAGCATTTTCCGGATTTCGGGGCGCGAGGCAAAATCTGCCCCAGCGCGGTAATTTTCGGCAACTCCACGCAAACTAATCGGTAACGAACTGCATGAACAGCTCATTTAAGGACTGGGCGTCCTCATCGGTTTTGCAGATAACCAAGATAGTATCGTCACCGGCAATACAGCCGAGCACGGCATCAAACCACGCCATATCGATAGCACCCGCGAGCAGTTGCGCTCCCGCCGCCGGGGTGCGCAGCACCACCTGGTTATGCACCACTGCGGACGATACCAGCAGGTCTTGGCACCATTTTGCCAACTTTTCATTCCCGGAGTCTTCTTGTCCTCGCCGTACCCGCACCGGGTAGGGGTCGGGCAACATATAAATTGTTTTGCCGCTGGAGGCTCGAACTTTGGTGGCGCGTAAAGCTAAGAGATCTCGCGATAAAGTGGCTTGGGTGGTAGGGATTCCCCGTTCCGCTAGGTGAGTTAGCAGCTGTGACTGACTGGAAATCTCATGCTGACTGAGAATTTCGCGGATAGCTTCCTCACGTGCAGTTTTAGTAGTTGGTACTGTCCCCATGCCTTTATCTTTCCGCTACATACGCTCGGGAGCTACCACGCCGCAAAGCTCTAAACCATTTGCCAACACTTGCCGCACCGCTTCGTTTAGATGTCTGCGCGCCACGTGAACAGCGGTTATCTCTTCGTCGGAGCGGGGTATTACTCGGCACTGGTTGTACCAAGTGTGATAGCCGGCTGCCAGTTTTTCTAGGTATCTGGGAATCCGGTGAGGTTCGCGTTCGTTAGCCGCCAGTTTAAGTTCTGCCGGGTATTGCGCCAAGATTCCTAATAGTTCGTTATCGGCAGGACTGGAAAGAGTTGAGGCATCATATTTGCCGTCAGCTAGCACTCCGGCTTCGTCTGCGTTGCGTCCTACTGAACAGGTGCGAGCGTGGGCGTATTGCACATAGTAGACCGGGTTCTCATTTGAATGTGAACGCAGTAAATCTAAATCTATATCTACGGTGGAATCCATTGATACTCGCACCAGCGAATAGCGAGCCGCGTCCACTCCTACCGCGTCTACCAGGTCATCTAGGGTGATTACTGTGCCGGCACGTTTGGACATTTTTACTTCTACGCCGTTTTCTTTCAGATTCACCATCTGCCCGATAATTATTTCTAGGCTTTCTCCTGGCTGTCCCCCGAATGCGGCACACATGGCGTACATACGGTCAATATAGCCATGATGGTCGGCTCCTAGAATCAAGATTTCTTCGGTGGCTCCCCGGCGCTGTTTATCCCGATAGTAGGCAATATCGGCTGCAAAATAGGCGGGGTCGCCATCAGATTTCAAAATAACGCGGTCTTTGTCGTCACCATATTTTGTGGACTTTAGCCAGGTAGCACCATCTTGCTCATAGATTACTCCGCGCGAACGCAGCTCTTCTATTGCGGCGTTTACTGCCCCGGAAGTGTGCAGCTCGTCCTCGTGGAAGAAAACATCAAAATCGGCTCGGAAGCTGTGTAGGCAGTCTTTAATTTCCTGGAACATCAGACCGGTGCCCACCTCGCGGAAGTATTCTTCCACTTGGGTCTGGGTGCGGTTTTCCAGTTCTATGCCTTCTTTTTTGGCTTGCTCGGCAACCCTGTTAGCTATGTCGAGGACATATTGTCCGCCGTATCCATCTTCGGGCACTTCTGTTCCTTGCCAGCGCGCCACTAATGATTTAGTGAAACGGCTAATCTGTGCTCCGTGGTCGTTGAAATAGTATTCGCGAGTAACTTCTGCCCCGCAGGCTGCCAAAATCCGGCAGAGGGTGTCGCCGACTGCCGCCCAGCGTCCTCCGCCTAGATGGATGGGACCGGTGGGGTTGGCGGAAACATATTCCACATTGACATGTTTTCCGCTCAAATCTCGACTGTGACCATAGGTTTTCCCGGCTTGCAGGATTGTGCCTACCAGTGCGCCCGCCGCTCCTGCTTCTAGCCATATGTTTACGAATCCCGGACCGGCTACCTCGGTTTTGGTGATTCCTTCAACCTGGTCGAGTTGGGAGGTAATTTTGGTGGCGAGGTCGCGCGGCGCTATCCCGGCTTTTTTGGCTAATTGCATGGCGATATTGGTGGACCAATCACCATTTCCTCGCGAGCGGGGTCGTTCCACTTTTACGGTGACAGGAATGGTATCTGTGGTTAAGCCGATTTCTTCGCTCAGATTTCCTAGAATCTCGCGGATTAGGGCGCTTAGTTCTTCTGGAGTCATGCTTTAAGCCTAGACTGCCGGGCGTATTTCCTGCCAAATCTGGCGAGTTAGCCCACATCTTTGCTGGCTGGCAGAATGGGAATATGACTGACCAGGTTTACCATAAAGTCGATAACCGCCACCCGGAAGCTTTGGAATTGGAGGAGCTGGGGTTAAAGTGGCTGGCTGAGCCGATGTGTCGCGGCGGGGCGCACGTGGTGCGGGTTGCGGATTCTGGGCGCGGATACCTTGATACTGAGCTGATTCCGCAGGCGGCGATTACTCCCCAGGCGGCGCGTTCATTTGGGGCTGCTTTGGCGTTTACTCATGCGGGCGGGGCGGATTGGTATGGTCAGCCGCCTCTAGGCTATTCAGGTCCTGGTTTTATGGGACGTTCCAGTTTGGATTTGATTTACGAGGACGATGGGCGAAGCTGGGGAGAGTTTTTCGCGGTTCACCGGATTATGCCGAATCTGCCACCTGCCCTTGCTAATGGCTCTATTGATAGGGCGGGGGCTGTGGTTTTAGAAAAGCTGGCGCAGCGTTTGCGCGACGGGGTTTTTGACGTTCCCGAACCGGAGCTGGTGAAGTCGCGGGCTTCACGTATTCATGGTGACTTGTGGACTGGGAATATTATTTGGGCTCCCTCTAGGGATTTAAAGCGTTTTCCGTCTTTGGCGGGACGGGGAGATAACCGGAATTTACCTCTTCCCGAGGTGGTGGGGGTGCTAATTGACCCGGCTCCTTCTGGTGGTCACGCGGAGTCGGATTTGGCTGCGCTTGGGGTTTTTGGGCAGCCTTATCTGGAGGAAATCTACCGGGGCTACAACCAGGTTTCTCCCCTGGCTTCCGGCTGGCAGGAACGGATTAATCTGCATCAAATCCATATGCTCGCGGTTCATGCTAATCTTTTTGGTGGCTCTTATGGATCTCATACGGTGGATTTGGCGCGTCAATACTTATAGCTCTTGGTTATCGCGGTGCTTTCCGCAGTTTTGTAGGTTTTCCGGGAGGGAGATGGGGCGTAGGTTTTGAACGTGCAGGTTTATACTCTCCTCGGTGTTTTTTAGGTGTTTAACTGATTAGGGACTTTTTGATTTGCCGTTTTGGCGCTCATGTTAGGTACAAGAAAAACAGGTTAGGCTAGTTTTCATGAATCATATTGTTGCTTTAGTTATGGGCATGGTTTTACTGGCGGGTTCGGTCTGGATTCGGCACGGCAGCGCGAGGGCGCGTTTTTGGGTTCCAAAGAAAAGGAAAGATATTTCTCGTTCTGGGATTCTAATAATTGATGAACGTTGGGTGTTAGTGTTTTTACCTGCCCTGGGTCTTTTTTTCTTGATGATTGGCGCTATACTTCCGGCTTATGCATTCGGTAAACCCTGGAGCTACCTGTTTGTTACTTTATGTTTGTTTGGCGCGATTGTGGGGTTAATAGGAATGGTTTGGGGATTGACTAATCTCTACTATCCTGAGAGGCTACGACCGGCTTGGCTGCGTGAATACTACCGTCTCCTGGGTTATTCCCCTTCTCGCGGCTTAACTCTGGCTCCAAAGTGGTATCGCGAGCACCTCCAGGATGGACACCTAGAGAACCCGCGACTTCGCACCGCTCAGGGTAAAACAGAGCCTACTATCGAGAGCGCAACTAAGAAACAGTCCAAGAAAGTCAATCGCAGTAAACGTAAACCGCACTAAGACACTGTCGCTAAAGTTAGCTTGTTTTATAGAATCTATGAGCGATTTTAGCCATCCAGATAACTTCCAGAAATCATCCAGATATAAGACAGTTCTTAGTGTCACTATTGGGGCATAGCGAGAATAGGAGATTGAAACTGATGACCAATAAAAATAATTCGAACTGGCCTCAAGACCCGAATCAGCCGATTGATAACTGGGAAATGGATGACTGGCAAAGTGCTGGTTGGCCAGGTGAAACTCAAAGTGACACTCAAAGCGACCACCCTAATGTGTCGGCAGTAAATACTTCGATACCAACAAGTAATACTGCTGCTAGCACCCTAGGTGACCAGGAGGATTCCCCGGCAGCTATGCCTGAGCTACAGGGGAGAATCACCAGTGTCCAGCCAGGTTCTACCGGTTTGCCGGTAGAAGATAACAGAACCGCTGCTTATCCTTACGCCACTCCTAAGGAAAGCGACAGCCACCAGGGTGCTCACATAGCGTCCTATGAAATGTCCGCAGAGCCCGAAACAAATAACTTCTTGAACAATGGCTTTGGGCGAGAGGCGCAAGCGCCCTCTGTTTCCGAAAATCAATTCCCGCCCTCCTCCCCTTATGAAAGCGCCCACACCACCTTTGAGGGCAGTTTTTATAATCAAACTCCTTACCAGCCCGCTTCGGTGGCAGGACAGTTCCCTCAAAGTGGGCAGGGAACTTGGGAACCCTCCCCGATGCCGGAAAAGAGTAAGGAAAAGAGCAAACGCGGACCTGGTTGGCTGTCAACTATTGCGATTGCAGTTACCGCCTCGCTGGCTTGCTGGGGATTAGTAGCTTATATGAACGCCGATAACACCACCTCTTTGGGAACTTCCCAGAGTAAAATCGCCACTCAAGCACCAGTGGTACAGGCCAGTGGTAAAGCCACTGATTGGGAAACGGTAGCAAAAACTGTCCAGCCGTCCGTTGTGGCTATTCAGGTAGCTTCTGGGAGCTCAGGGGAAACCGGCTCCGGGGTTATTTTTGATCAAGCGGGACACGTAATCACCAACTATCACGTAGTGGCAGCGGCGATTACTGGAAATAGCAAAGTGCAAATCACCTTACATAACGGCAAAATTTATGATGCGCAAGTGGTGGGGGCAGATGCTTCTACTGACCTGGCGGTTCTAAAATTCACTAACCCTCCAAAGACGCTAGAGATGGCTTCACTAGGTAGTTCCACTGATTTGCGGGTAGCACAACCAGTAGCCGCGATTGGTTCTCCGCTAGGACTAGAAAACACGGTAACTACCGGCATTATTTCTGCCCTAGACAGACCGGTGGCGGTTACTCAATCTTCAGGGGAGAAACGCTCCGGGATTGAGATTCCGGGACTAAATGAGCGCTCGGGAAGTGGCCAACAAGTTGTAACTAACGCTATTCAGGTGGATGCGGCCATCAATCCTGGTAACTCAGGTGGTCCGTTATTTAACGCATCTGGTCAAGTAATCGGGATTACTTCCTCAATTGCTTCTTTGGGCTCGAATAGTTCCGGTCAATCCGGTTCGATTGGTATCGGGTTCGCCATTCCGGTGAATCTGGTTAAAAACGTGGCAGATCAAATCCTTAAGACCGGGAAAGTTACCCACGCCGTGTTAGGGGTAACTATTAAGACCGGAATAGCAAAAGTAGCTGGGGAATCTCAAGTAGGAGCAGCTGTAGAGCAAGTGGTTCCTGGTTCGGCTGCCGACAAGGCTGGACTAAAGAGTGGCGATTTGATTACCAAGATTGACAAGCACGATATTAGTTCTGGAACAGCTTTAACCGGGTATGTACGTTGGTATAAACCAGGTGACCAAGTTACTTTAACCTTGCTGCGTTCCGATGGGGAACATCAAATTAAGGTAACTTTAGGGGCTGAATCTACGCTCCAGAGATAACTGCTGATTTTCTGGACATAAATAAATCGGGGGTATTTCCCATGGGAAATACCCCCGATTTATTTGCAAGTATTCACTTATTTTAAGAAGTAAAGGAACGGAAGAATCCGCCTACCCAAGAGAATACTCGCACGAAGAACACGCGTACCTTAACTACGAAACTCTCAGATTCCTCTGCATTATTGTCAGGGGTAACGCTCGGTTCTGGTACTGCGGTGGGAGGAGCATCCGGAATCGGAGCCTCCGTAAAGGTAGGTTCTGAGGTAGAGGTAGTAGGTTCTGAGCTGGGCTTGCTGCTGGGCTCTGGTTGAACTTCCGGCTCCGAAGTAGGCTGCGGGGAAGTAGTTGGTTCTTGAGTAGGCTCAGCCGAGGGAGAGGGAGTAGTCGGGTTTTCACTGGGCGTACTGCTGGGCTGCCCAGAGGCATCCGGAGAAGGTTTGCTAGTTTCGGATGGCACTTCCGGTTGGGTTGGTTGGGTAGTTGGCTTCGGGTCTTCACTAGGTTTCGGAGAAACCGTGGGTTGCTCACTGGGCGGAACCGGTTGTGAACCCGCGGGGTATCCCAAATGCCGTTCCAGACCTTGCAAGGCTAAGGCCACATCTGCATCTGTAATCGGGTTTTTGAAGTCTTTGACCCCTGCCATACCGGCGGCCATTAAATCACCCTTACAAGTATGGTCTACCCCTAAAAGATGTCCCAGCTCATGGGCAACGGTCGAAACCTGGGTTAGCCAGCCGCTGCGATCGAGACGTAGGTACAGAAGCCGTTGTGCAGCATAGGCAGTACCGATAGCCTTACCCTCGGAATAAGGAGAATCGATTACCCGTACCGGGCGATTAGCCATCGAGTCCACGAATTGGAAGGTAATTTTTCCGCCACTGCGTTCGGTCCACATCTTGGTGGCGGCTTCAATCGCCGGGCGGAATTTAGTGTTCCCCAAGTACAGCGACAAAGTATAGGAATCGGCACTGGTAGCACCAATCAAGAAAACATCCAGGTTACTAATTGGTTGCCCTTTGGCGACCTGGTTATGCATTACCCGGCATTCTCGCACCGTGGGTGTCCGATCAGCTGCCTGTACATTTTGATTACCAGAAACCGCTAGCAGTCCTCCTAGCGCCAATCCCACCATTGTTAGGGTTCCTAATAGGACATTCTTTTTCCTCGTCATTGTCATAGTTAAATACTACTAAGCCAAAAGATTAAAGCAAGGTGAAAATAATATCCAAGCTGAGAGCTTCTTCATATCTACCTTTCCTTGGGAGCTTCAATAAAAACTACCCTTAGTAGCTAATCAGACAGCCACTTCTTCTGGGTATTATCTCCTCTTCGTAGCATCAAGATGTGCAGCTATAAATAATCGGGGCCTGACTATGAAGTCAGGCCCCGATTAAACAGCTTCCTAGATTAGAAAACTAAAGATTCAGACCAAAAGAATCCTCAAAATTGATTCCTGCCAAGAAATCATCGTCTATTTCAGGAACTTTGAAATCGTCAGCAGACCAACCCATCTTGGACATTGCTTCCTCAGTGGGCTCCACACTGGCATCACGGAACATGGCCAGACCGGTACCCGCCGGAATCAACTTACCAAGAATAACGTTCTCTTTCAGACCTACCAGCGGATCTTTCTTATGATTCATGGCCGCGTCAGTGAGCACCTTCGTAGTCTCCTGGAAGGAAGCCGCAGACAACCAGGAATCGGTAGCCAAGGAGGCTTTAGTAATCCCCATCAGTTCCGGACGAGCCGCAGCTGGCTCCCCGCCCTCGGAAACCACTTTGCGGTTAATGGAGCGGAAACGAATCGAATCCACCAAAGTACCCGGCAACAGCTCGGTATCACCCGACTTCAACACGGTTACCCGCCGTAGCATCTGACGGACAATCACCTCAATGTGCTTGGAGTGAATATCCACGCCCTGCGAACGGTAAACCTCTTGAACTTCATTCACCAGCTGCCTTTGAGTAGAGTTCACACCCAAAATCCGCAAAACTTTCTTCGGATCCAAACGTCCCTCAGTCAGCTGTTCGCCAACCTCCACATGGTCACCGTCAGAGACAATCAGCTTCATCCGGCGCGGAGCGTCAATAATCAAGTCATCTTGACCATCATCACGCACCACTACCAACTGACGAGGCTCACCCGGTTCATCAACAATCTTGATACGCCCGGCAGCCTCGGTAATCAGGGCTTCGCCCTTGGGGGTACGAGCCTCGAAGAGCTCCTGTACACGCGGCAGACCCTGGGTAATATCGGCTGCGCCAGCCGCACCACCGGTGTGGAAAGTACGCATCGTCAGCTGAGTACCCGGCTCCCCAATCGACTGGGCAGCGATAATCCCCACCGCTTCCCCAATATCGACCCGTTTACCAGTCGCCAGAGAACGCCCATAACAAGACGCACAAGTACCGGCCTCAGATTCACAGGTCAAAACCGAGCGTACCGGAATTTCGGTTACCCCCGCCTCGATTAAGGCATCAATCTTCTCGTCACCAATATCGGTTCCCTTGGCAAATACCAGATTGCCATCCGCGTCAGTAACGTCCTTGGAAAGAGTACGTCCATAGGCAGTGGTTTCTACGATGTCCAGTTTATAAACCTTGCCATCTTCAGAAACACCTCCAATCGGCAGTACTAGACCGCGGCGAGTACCACAGTCCTGTTCGCGCACAATAACGTCCTGGGACACGTCCACCAGACGACGAGTCAAATAACCCGAGTCGGCAGTACGCAATGCGGTATCGGCCAAACCTTTACGCGCACCGTGAGTAGCGATGAAGTATTCCAGAACAGATAGACCGGAACGGTAGTTCGATTTAATCGGCTGCTCAATCAGCTTCTGCTTCGGGTCAGCCACCAGACCACGCATACCGGAAATCTGTCGAATCTGATCCCAGTTACCACGAGCACCAGAAGAAACCATCCGGTTCACCTGGTTACGAGCCGGGAAGTTCTCCCGCATTGCCTCGGCAACTTTAGCAGTACATTCGGTCCACAAATCCACCAGTTCGTTGTAACGATCCTGGGCGGTAATCAAACCTAAATCTGCGTCCTCCTGTACCTTGGCAGCTTTCTCGTCATATTCGGCTAGAATCTCTGCCTTTATCGGGGGCTCTACCACGTCAGCGAAGCCGATGGTAGTACCCGACCAGGTTGCCCAGTGGAAACCAGTCTCTTTCAAAGCGTCCAGTGAGGCTGCCACATTACCTTTGTCGTAACGTTCCGCCAAGGTATTGACAATCCGGGACAAACCTTTCTTGTCTACCTGCTCGTTTACGAACGGGTAAGAAACCGGCAGTGCCTCATTGAAGAAGCAACGCCCAATCGAAGTCTCGAACTCTACCGGATCGCCCTCTTCAAATCCTTCCGGAGCCTGCCAATCCTTTGGAGGAACCGTACCCGGCTCGAAACGAATCAAAGCGGTTGCGTTAATGTCCAGACGGTTCTGGTCATAAGCCATAATCGCCTCCCCCAAAGAAGAGAACTTGGGGGTAATCGGGTTTCCGTCCTCGTCGGTGGGAACCGGTAGTGCCGGATCCGGATCGGAGGTCAAGTGGTAAATACCAATCACCATATCCTGGGAGGGCATAGTTACCGGGCGACCATCAGCCGGCTTCAAAATGTTATTCGAAGACAGCATCAAAATCCGTGCCTCTGCCTGTGCTTCCGCACCCAGCGGCAGGTGAACAGCCATCTGGTCACCATCAAAGTCCGCGTTGAACGCGCCACAAGCCAGCGGGTGAAGCTGAACTGCTTTACCCTCAATCAAAATCGGCTCGAAAGCCTGAATACCTAGGCGGTGCAAAGTAGGAGCGCGGTTCAGCAACACCGGATGCTCGGTGATTACCTCATCGAGCACGTCCCACACCTGCGGACGCTGGCGTTCTACCATCCGCTTCGCGGCCTTAACGTTCTGAGCTTCTTGTCGCTCAACCAGTCGTTTCATTACGAACGGCTTAAACAGCTCCAAAGCCATCTGCTTGGGCAAACCGCACTGGTGCAGCCTGAGCTGCGGACCTACCACGATTACGGAACGACCAGAATAATCAACTCGCTTACCCAATAGGTTCTGACGGAAACGCCCCTGCTTGCCCTTGAGCATATCGGATAGGGACTTCAACGGACGGTTACCCGGACCAGTCACCGGACGACCGCGGCGACCATTATCGAAAAGGGCGTCCACAGATTCTTGCAGCATCCGCTTTTCGTTATTAACGATAATCTGGGGAGCACCCAAATCCAGCAGCCGCTTCAAACGGTTATTACGGTTAATCACCCGGCGGTATAAATCGTTCAAGTCAGAGGTAGCAAAGCGACCACCGTCTAGCTGCACCATCGGACGTAGATCCGGAGGAATCACCGGAATCCGGTCAAGCACCATCGAATCTGGGTTGTTCCCGGTCTGCAGGAAAGCCGAAATGACTTTCAAGCGCTTTAGAGCCCGAATCTTACGCTGTCCGGTACCGGTTTCCACTTCTTCTTTCAGCTTTTCAGCTTCAGCCTTGAGGTCGAAGTCCCGCAGACGCTTTTGGACTGCCTGCGCGCCCTTGTCGCCCTTGAAATAAATGCCGTAACGCATCTCCAAGTCGCGGTAAAGCCGCTCATCACCCTCGAGGTCACCTACCTGTAGTTCCTTGAAGCGGGTGAATACCTCGTCCCGACGAGTCAGTTCCCGATCGAGCTTGCGCCGCATCTGAGTAACCTCTTTATCGGCGATTTTACGAACTTTTTCCTTTTCAGCGTTCTTGGCATCATTGGCTTCTAAGGCTGCCAAATCTTTTTCCAGTTTTTCCTGGCGGGCAACAATCTGCGCCTCGCAGCGTTCAGTTAAACGCTGTTTTTCCAGGCTAAGCTCGTTTTCCAGATTCGGTAAATCCTGGTGGCGAGCATCCTCATCGACCTCGGTAATCATATAGGCCGCGAAGTAAATTACCTTTTCCAGGTCTTTCGGTGCTAAATCCAGCAGGTAACCCAGACGGGAGGGCACGCCCTTGAAATACCAAATATGGGTAACCGGGGCAGCCAGTTCAATATGACCCATACGTTCGCGGCGCACCTTGGAGCGAGTAACTTCTACCCCGCAGCGCTCACAAACGATGCCTTTGTAACGCACCCGCTTGTATTTTCCACAAGCACATTCCCAGTCTCTAGTAGGACCGAATATCCGTTCACAGAACAGACCGTCTTTCTCGGGCTTTAGGGTACGGTAGTTAATTGTTTCCGGCTTTTTGACTTCGCCAAATGACCATTCCGCCACAGCATCAGCGGTCGCCATGCCGATATGTAGTTGATCGAATTTATTTGCATCCATAATCGACTCTTACCTTCTTTTCCCTGCTGCCTAGATTTCTTCCAAAGAAACATTGGGGTTTGGCCGCGAGCCAATGTTAATCCCCAACTCTTCGCTGGCGCGCTCAGCACCGTCATCGTCTTCAGCCAGAGACACTACGTTATCTTCAGCGTCCAAGGCTTCCACGTTCAGGCAGAGGGAGCGCATTTCTTGTATGAGGACGCGGAAGGATTCCGGAATGCCAGGTTGCGGAATATCTTCGCCCTTGACAATCGCCTCATAGACCTTTACACGACCGGTAATATCATCAGATTTCACGGTCAGTAGTTCCTGTAGCGAATAGGCGGCGCCGTAGGCTTCCATCGCCCAAACTTCCATCTCACCGAAACGCTGGCCACCGAACTGGGCTTTACCACCCAAAGGCTGCTGGGTAATCATGGAGTAAGGACCGGTGGAACGTGCGTGAATCTTGTCGTCTACCAGGTGGTGCAGCTTCAGCATGTACTTGTACCCTACCGAAATCGGGTAGGGGAACGGTTCACCGCTGCGCCCGTCAAACAGGCGGGCTTTGCCGTCTGCGTTAATCAGGCGATCGCCGTCAGCGTTCGGACGGGTGCAACCGAGCAGACCGGTCAATACGTCTTCTTGTACACCGTCAAACACCGGGGTAGCAACTTTTTGACCAGCGGGAGCCGATAGCCCCTCCTTGGGGAGTTTCTCAATCCACTTGGCGCCCTCTTCAGCCAGCAAGGAAGTATCCCAACCTTGATGAGCAATCCAGCCTAAATGGAATTCGAGGACCTGACCGATATTCATACGTCCCGGCACGCCCATTGGGTTCAAAATAATATCGACCGGGGTTCCGTCCTCTAGGAAAGGCATATCCTCAACCGGCAAAATCTTGGAAACCACACCTTTATTGCCGTGACGACCAGCCATTTTATCGCCGATAGTAATTTTACGGCGCTGGGCTACATAGACCCGCACCATCTGCTTTACCCCAGGAGGTAGTTCGTCATCATCGTCGGTGAACTCACGTACTCCGATCACGATTCCAGATTCACCATGAGGCACGCGCAGAGAAGTGTCCCGCACCTCGCGGGCTTTCTCACCGAAGATGGCGCGCAGCAGACGTTCTTCGCTGGTCAGCTCAGTTTCGCCCTTGGGGGTTACTTTCCCGACCAGAATATCGCCGGCTTGAACCTCGGCGCCGATGCGGATAATACCGCGTTCGTCAAGGTCAGATAGGGCGTCTTCGGAGATATTAGGAATATCGCGAGTGATTTCCTCTAGACCAAGTTTAGTTTCGCGAGCATCAATCTCGTGTTCTTCAATATGGATAGAAGTGAGCACATCATCTTGGACTACCCGGCGGGAAAGAATAATCGCGTCCTCGTAGTTGAGACCTTCCCACGACATATAGGCAACCAGCAGGTTCTTACCCAAAGCCAGTTCGCCATGATCGGTTGCCGGACCGTCAGCGATTAAATCGCCGACCTCTACCCGATCCCCGGCTGCCACCCGTACATGCTGGTTGTAGCAGTTACCGGGGTTGGAACGGTGGAATTTGTCCAGCTTATAGGTGAAGTAGGTGCCATCATCGCACATGAGCTGTACATGTGCTGCATCAGCTTCAACAACTACCCCGGCGTGTTCGCTAACAATGGCTTCGCCGGCATCCATAGCGGTACGCCGCTCCATACCGGTACCTACTAGCGGAGCCTCGGTGGTTAGCAACGGAACCGCTTGACGCTGCATGTTAGCCCCCATGAGGGCGCGGTTAGCGTCATCGTGTTCTAGGAACGGAATCAGAGCGGCGGCGACTGAAGTCATTTGCCGGGCTGAAACATCCATGAAGTCTACTTCGTCGCGGTGAACTTCTTGCGGGTCATGCCCGGCAATCCGGCACAGAACCAGTTCTTCCGCAAAGGAACCATCATCGTTTAGCGGTGCGGAGGCCTGGGCAATGTTGTATCCAGATTCTTCATCGGCGCTTAGATAGTGAACCTCTTCAGTTACCCGACCATCTTTAACTACCCGATAGGGGGTTTCGATAAACCCGAAGGAGTTTAAGCGTGCATAGGTAGCCAGCGAGCCGATTAGACCAATGTTCGGACCTTCCGGAGATTCAATCGGGCACATCCGGCCATAGTGGGAGGGGTGCACGTCACGAACTTCCATGCCGGCGCGGTCACGAGAAAGACCGCCCGGACCTAGCGCGGATAGACGCCGCTTGTGGGTTAGACCGGAAAGCGGGTTGTTTTGATCCATGAACTGTGACAGCTGCGAAGTACCAAAGAATTCTTTGATGGCGGCCACTACCGGACGGATGTTAATCAGTGACTGCGGGGTGATGGCCTCCGCGTCCTGGGTGGTCATGCGTTCGCGTACGACCCGTTCCATCCGGGATAGCCCGGTGCGAATCTGAGCTTGAATCAGTTCGCCAACTGCGCGAATCCGGCGGTTACCGAAGTGGTCAATATCGTCAGTTTCGACTCGCAAATCAACGATTTCGCCGTCCTCGTTAGTGGCGGGTACCGTTTGGTCACCTTTTTGCAGTGCCAGCAGGTATTTGAAACCGGCAACGATATCATCCAAAGTCAGAGTGGAAGAGTTGATATCTGAGGTAAGTCCCAGTTTCCGATTCAGCTTGTAGCGACCTACTTTTGCCAGGTCGTAGCGCTTGGGGTTGAAGTAGAAACCCTCAATCAGGTTACGACCGGCTTCTGCGCTTGCAGGTTCACCGGGGCGAATCTTGCGGTAAATGTCTGCCCGAGCATCATCGGTGGATTGAATATTATCCGAGTCTTTTTCCAAGGTGGAAAGCATAATCGGATAGTCTTTGAACTCTTCGCGGATTTCTTGGGCGCTCATGCCGAGGGCGCGCAGGAATACGGTACCCGACTGCTTACGCCGCCGGTCAATACGGATGCCTACGTTTTCGCGTTTGTCAATCTCAAGCTCAAGCCAAGCACCCCGGGAAGGAATGAACTTGCAGCCGTAGATGTCCTTGTCTGAGGTCTTGTCAGCAACTTTCTCGAAGTAGACGCCGGGAGAACGCACCAGCTGGGATACAACTACCCGCTCGGTGCCGTTAATAATGAAGGTTGCCCGCGGAGTCATCAGCGGGAAATCCCCCATAAACACGGTCTGAGATTTAATCTCGCCAGTGTTTTCATTCATGTATTCCGCAGTTACAAAAATGGGAGCCGCATAGGTGTAGTCTTTGGCTTTACATTCTTCAATGGAATACTTGGGGGGCTCGAACTTGGGATCGGAGAATGATAGTGACATTGACCCCGCGAAGTCTTGGATAGGGGAAATCTCTTCAAAGACTTCCTCTAGACCGGAAAGCAAAGGCAGGTTGTGATGCTTAGCTTTCGCGTTTTCTTCTTCAGCTTGACGCCATTGCGGGGTGCCAAGGAGCCATTCAAAAGATTTCCTTTGAATGTCTAGTAGATTCGGGGGAGCCATAACTTCCTGTAGTTTCGCAAACGACAGGCGAGAGGGCTTATTGGCAGATGCGGTTTCAGCAGCCAAAAGGATTCCTTTCGGACGACGTAACTTAAGCGCATATTTTTAGGTCTCCGCCCCATTCCGGGAATGGTTGCTTTCGGATTGCCTTGCGCATTTTAGAGGCTAATCAGCAGACCAAACCACATCGGGCTACGGTAAACGCAAGTATTAATGGTAGTTTGAAACTTATTCGGATGCCAGATAGAGGGCGAGGACGTGCGCATTTTCACAGCTTTGGCGGAGGATGCGGGGCGGGTTAGTTTCCTCCGCCCTCAAATTAGGGTGTTTTAGATTGATGACAATGACTGTGTGCTCGCTGGAGCTGGCTCTATTGGCAGGTTAAATTGGGCTGCTTTCTCGTGGGCAACTAGCTTGGCAAGTTCGCCCTCTTGCTGTAATAGTTTTTCCGCCTCTCCCTGTTGTACTAATTTTCCCTGTGAGAGCACCAGCACCTGGTCGGCTTGTTTAATCTGGCTTAGGGTATGGGTGATTTCAATAATGGTCGCTTCTGGACGCTTCTGCCGTACTCGGCTGCGAATTCTTGCCGCTAAAGAAGGCTCTAAATGGGCGGTAAACTCATCTAACACCAGCACCGAAGATTCCTTCAACAGCGCCCTGGCTAAAGCTAATCTTTGCCGCTGCCCCCCGGACAGACCGGTTCCCCGAGAACCCAGGCGAGTGTTTAAACCTGCCGGTAAATCCCGAATCATCTGGTCTAGCTCCACGATTTTTAGCACTTCCCAAAGCTGGGCGTCATCTGCTCTGGGGCTGGCTAAACGCAGATTATCGGCGATAGAGGTCGAAAAAATGTGTACCCGCTGGGTAACGTAAGAGATTGCCTGGCGAATAGCTTGCGGATCGATTTGCGATAGGGGGCGGTCTCCTAAAAGAATTTCTCCGCTATCTACATCCCAATATCGCAGCAATAAGCTAGCTAGAGTAGATTTCCCGCTGCCAGTAGCTCCGCAAATACTGGTCCACGAACCGGCAGGAACACTAAACGAAACCTCTTTGACTACCGGCGCGGCTCCCACACGCTCGCCCTTTTGCGGATAACTAAAGGACACGTCCTTAAAAATAATCGGAAAAGGCTTTTCTTCCAGCTCTTTTACTCCGCCTCTAACCTGAGGGGGAGTGTGAGCGAGAGTCCAAACCCGGCGCGCAGCCGCGAAAGAGTTAGCTAAGTTAGTTGAGAAATCTTCCACTGAACGACAAACATCCCACGAACGCAGCACCGCAAATAGCACCGCCACCAAAGAGGGAAGGGTATCAAAACTACTACTAGCTGGCGCTGCCACTAACATAATCAACAAAAGCGCCAGATACATCAGGGTTTGGGTAAATGCTCTGCGCACAGCAAAAAGTGAGTTCACTACCCTCGAGGTGGCGCTAACAATCGACATATAGCGTTCTAACTGAATAATTCGGATACGCTGCAAACCGTATCCGACAACCTCGTTAATCCCGTTTACCGAATCCGTTACCGTTTGCGCTACTTGACCTTTCGCTTTCGCTGCCAAATCTGCCCCGCGATTTCCTTCCCCGGTTCCCAGCAGCAGAAGAACCATTAAATTCGCCAAGTAGATGAGGAACAGCAAAAAACCGCTCAGGGGATTCACCATCACTCCAGTGAAAACAGAAACCCCCAGTGGGATAACCAAAGCGGTAAAAGCCGGAACCAGCGTGTGCGCAAAAAACACTTCAATCCGGTCAATATCGCTAGTAACCCGGGTCAATAAATCTCCACTTTTTGCTTCCACCATTAAGGCAGGAGCCTGCGGCACTAAAGCCCGATACATTTCGCTACGCAGCAGCTCTAACGCTTTGAATGCCACATAGTGACCAGCGAACTGCTCCAGGTAGCGGAAAAGCCCTTTCAGCGCTGCCAAGAGAGCCATTACCCCTACGGTTATCCACAGATAGGAAAGGGGCAGCGCGCCCCCGGTCGCAACCGTCAGGGCTGCGAAGCTAACTCGATACCCCCCGAAAGCTACCAGCGCAATACCCAAACCTTGGTTCAACAGGGAGGATACACCCGATAGGTAAAGGGGTTTAAGCACCGGGCGAGTAATACGCACTAACCAGTTGATTAGTTGGAGCGTCCCCACTTTTTTGTCCGCAGCCATATAATCTTCGTTACGCTTTCCCCTGTTCGAACGGGGTTTACCGGGTAGGAGGACAGCTTTGGCGGGGCGTAAGCGTTTTAAGAACTTCCAGCTCTTTTTGCCGTTTTTATTCACTGCTCACCTCCCGCAATGCGCCATCTTTCAGGTAGAGGACGCGGTCGGCGTATCTCAGGGCGCTGGCACGGTGCGTGAGCAGCAGAAGGGTTTTTTCCTTAGCTATTTCCGCGAGCGCCTGAATAATAGCTGCTTCAGATGCTAAATCTATCTGCGAAGTTGGTTCGTCTAGCAGTAATAAATCTCGCTCGGAAAGCAGGGCTCGCGCTAGCGAAAGCCTTTGCGCTTGCCCTCCCGATAGGGCGTAGGCGTCCTCCCCTACCGTAGTATCTAGCCCTTTCGGGAAAGACCTCACTTCTTCTCCTAGTTTTACCTTTTTTAGGCAGTCCCATAGGCGCTCTTCGCTGGCTCGCGGAGCTACCATCATCAAATTGGAGCGGATTGTGCCGGAAAAAACCCAGGTGGTTTGCTGTAGCAAGGCTGAACGCGCCCTAAACCAGTCACGATTAGTCGGCGTTAAAGACTGTCCTTGCAGGTAAACTTGACCGCTATTTGGCAATAGGTTGCCTTTTATCATTTCGATGAGGGTCGATTTCCCCTCTCCGGAAGCTCCGCAGATTGCCACCCATTCTCCCTTTTCCACCGTTAAGTCAAGATTTTTGAGGACGGGCTTGCCGCCAGGGTAAGCAAAGTTAATCCCTTGCATCTGGATTAGAGGCAAATCAGGGTCTACAGCAGAACTGACACTTTGATTCGAGTTCACCGGTGACGTAAGTTTTGAGTTCGCGGGCGCTTCGTCCTCCGATTCTGCCTCCCGCCGGGTTAGGTCGCTATTTTCTGAGGATTCCAAACCCGTATCCGGGGATACTTTTGGAGCTGCTAAGGAGGTTTTTGAACCTAAGAATCGACGCACTAGGCGCTGATTCGCCCTCCCCGCCATCCCAATATAGAAGAAAGCACCGATATTGTTCATTGGTTCTAAAAGCAGCAGCGTAAGCCCCAACATAGAAACCATCGGCGCTATCAGGCCAACCCCGATTCCCCAAGCACCTGACAGAACCCTCCAAAGGCAAAGAGCAAATCCACTCGTCAGCAACAACAGATTAAAACCCATGTCAATAACCAGCAGGATTAGCTGATTTGCTGCCAGCAGGCGCATAGTAGAGAGCCGGTTTTTCTCCCCGGCAGCGGCTAGTTTTTTCCCTTGAACCTCGCTCGCTCCCACTAGGGTAAGGGTTTCCAGGCCGGAAATAGTATCCAAATAGGCTGCTGCCAGCTGGTTACGTTGCCTACGAGATTTACCTGATACTTTGCGAGTCAGTTTGGAGAAAACAAAAATAATTAGAGGAACTAGCGGGACAAAAGCTAACAGAACCAACGCACAAATCGGGTCAATAAATAGTGCCATCAACACTAACACCAGCGGTGGGGTAAGCATCGAACCAATCATGCTGCCCAGAAAGCCTTGCCGGTAGCGCTCAATTTTTTCCGTCCCCGCAGTCATCATGTCGATTAGGGAACCTACCCGGCGTTGGGCAAGAATTCCCGGTCCGATGCGGAAAATATGCCACAACAGCCGGGACTGTAGCGCTTCCTGTTCACTAAGCTGGCAGCGCTGCTCAATCGCTACTCGCAGACTCTCGCATCCTCCCATCCCGATGGCAAGGAAAAATAGTCCCCCTAGCTGCCCCGATATGCTCTTGCCTGAAAACGCCTGTGCCAGGGTATAACCAACTAGAACCGTAAAACCCGCCGCCAGTAGAACCGAAACCAAAGTAAGCATCACAGAGGTAACAATCGCTACTATCCCTGCGGGACCAGAAAGTGAGAGTTTCTTCGCCATGTAATCCTCTAGTTCAGTGGGTTTTCTGGCTTAACCTTACTAGTTTTAGCGCCCAGACAGTACCCACCTAACCGCAGCTACCCCTAGGAGAGGTAAAGTAGCAAGCATGAATCAAACGCAGGTAAGCCCCAGCAGTACCCCAGATGCTAAACAGTCAAAACTGCAAGCAGAGCCGGAAAGCTCTAACCCGCCGGATAACTTAACTCCTTATCAGCGCTATGTTCGTCGCCGTCAGCAACGAGAAACCATGGTTTTTACGGTTATCGGTTCGGTAATGACAGTTCTGTTGGTGATTTCTATCCTGGTGGGATTTGGAATTGTCCCGTTCCCTTTCTTTGATGATTTCAAACAGGCTCCTCAATACGCGCAGGCGGGAGACACACCCTGCCCTACCTCAGAAAAAGCATTCCCTTTGGACAAGATGGAAATCCATGTTGTTAATGGCACTGATGTTTCCGGTTTGGCTAGCAAAATCTCTAAAGAACTAAAGGCTCGTGGCATCACCGTGAAAGATACCGGAAATATCAGTTCCGGTTCTTATGAGGGCAATATCCGCATCGTTACTGGCCCTACCGGTGTTAATGTGGCATACACTTTGGCGCGTGCCTTTGAAGATGCGGAAATCATTATGGATCCGCGCCCCACTCCCGATGTAACTGTAACTATCGGCTCTCAGTATTCAGATATGGTTAGTCTCGAAAAGTTCAAAGAGATTGCTAGCAAAGACCTTGAAAAGATTGACGGCTGCAAACTCGTGCAAATCGCCTAATCAAAGTCAAGGTCAAAGCTAAAAGATAACCCTCCCCTGTCCTTTCCGACAGGGGAGGGTTATCTTAATTCTGTTAATCTTCTACCGAGGACGCTACCCGCTTTTCATAGGAACGTGACTTTAAGTCAGTTCCGGCGGGAGCAGATGCCGGAGAAGCCTGTTCTAGGAAAGTACCCCGCACTTTCGAGATTGCCCGCATCACATGGTAAATGATGATTGCCCCGAACGAGCCTAAAGCGATTCCTTCAAACGTGGCTCCACCAGCTACCAAAGTGTAGTTAGCGATTGCTAAAACCATTGCGACTGCCGCAGTATTTAGGTTCACCGGGTCAGCAAAATCCACCTTGTTTTGTACCCAGATACGAACCCCCAGCATCCCAATCATTCCGTAAAGTACCGTGGCAGCCCCGCCTAACACCCCGGCGGGAATGGTGGCAATAGCAGCCCCGAACTTTGGCAGTAAAGATAAGGCCAACGCGCCGCAGGCAGCAATAATATAGGCAACCGTTGCATAGACCCGGGTTGCAGCCATAACTCCGATATTCTCGGCATAGGTGGTGGTTCCTGAACCTCCACCACAGCCAGCCAGTACGGTAGCAACCCCATCTGCGAGTAGCGCCCTACCGGTTAAATCATCAAGATTCTGTCCGGTCATCGCGGATACCGATTTAACGTGACCAATGTTTTCTGCAATCAGCACTAAAACTACCGGCAGGAATAGTCCCAAATACTTTGGTTCAAAAGCTGGAGCATGGAAAGCCGGTAATCCCACTACTTTTGCCGCTCCGATAGCTGCAAAATCGACCTCTTCGCGAACAATTGCGCAACCGTATCCGACCAGCACTCCAATCAGGATAGACAAGCGCCCAATAATTCCTTTGAAAAGTACGGTTACCAGCAAGATAGTCACAATAGTGACCGTGGCGGTAATGGGAGCCTGTTTAACGTTATTCCAGGCACTGGGGGCGAGGTTGAAACCAATCAAGGAAACAATCGCGCCAGTAACAATCGGAGGCATCAGTTTGTCTATCCATCCTGACCCCGCAAAATGCACAATCAAGCCAACCAGGGCTAATAGAATACCAACCGAGATAACTCCGCCTTGAGCCAGAGACTGCTTTGCTCCGTCTAGAGGAATTCCCGCTTGCGGGTCATACATGGTGACAGCCCCGATGGGAGCGATTAACGCGAAAGAAGACCCCAAATATGAGGGGAGGCGACCAGCGGTGATAAGTATGAATAACAGCGTGCCACAACCAGTGAAGAACAAAGTGGTTGAGGGGTCAAATCCGGTTAATAGTGGCACTAGAAAAGTAGCGCCGAACATGGCAACGATATGTTGCATACCGATACCGGTAGTACGCGACCAGCTTAGCCGCTCATTGGGCATCACCACTTCGCCCGGCGCAATCGTACGTCCATCACCATGTAGTTTCCATAGGGAGGCTTTAGTAGCTCCGGCTCGACTTGTTTTCGTGGTTTTGGAACTCTTATTGCTTAGCTCAGCAGAATTGGAGTGTTCTTGATTTGGGGAAATCTGATCGTTAGTAGACATTTTGCCTCTGTTACCTGTAGAGATTGCATATTTTCTGGACTGCACCTGACTTTAGGTTATTGCCCGGCAGATGCCGCTTTGAAAACTATCAATCTGCGTATGTACGGTCAGGATACCAGTGTATTCCCGCAAGGCGCGGAGATAAAATCACCGCAAAAGCACAGGCAACAGACCAGGGGTAATAGTTAATCTTGTCTCAGCACAAACAATAGAATGAGGATTATGCATAAAAAATTGGTTTACCGCGATGAAGTAGACACCCCGATTGTGCTACCGGATTTCAATAACCCCACCCAAACTTCTCAGTTCTTTCTTTCCCTACCTGATGTTTCAGCTAGATGTCCCTCTGCTAAAGCTCAACTTATCGAATCAATGGGGATAAGCTTTCACCACCTGGGTGGGCAGGTAATGATTTGTTCGATGCCGGTAGAGGGAAACCGTCAGACTTTGGGGGTACTGCATGGCGGAGCGAACGCGGTACTCGGGGAAACTACCGGCTCTTTAGCCGCGAACTATGTAGCACCTGCCGGAAAGCACGCGGTTGGTTCCAATATTTTTGTTACTCACCACCGTCCGGCGCTTGCGGGTAGGGTGTTTTGCGTTGCGACCTTAGCTCAAAGCGGGCGCACCCTAGCAACTTATTTTTTAAAGATTTTTTCCGAGGACGGCAAACTTACCGCTTCCGGCACCCACACCTGTGCCTTTGTGGATGATTAGGACGAGTTAGCGCAGAAGACTGATTGCGGGGAGAAACCTTAGAACCAAAGGGAGGGTTCTTAGCCTAGATACCACCCTATTCACCCTGGTCAAAGCTTAAGACCTGGTGCGCAAGGGGGGACTTGAACCCCCATGCCCGGTAAAGGGCACACGGACCTGAACCGTGCGCGTCTACCAATTCCGCCACTTGCGCTTAGGTTTAACGTCACCGGACGCTGAACCACGAATAGAAATCTACCCCGAAACTAAAGACCGGAGCAAGCCCACAGACAAAAGGCGTTACGTTTCACAAGAAAAGTTGCGCATTTTCATCTATTTGCCCTGCGATAATACTTATTCACCATTTTTCTATTAACCTTGAAGTTAGGTGTGTCTACCGACAAATGATTTTACCGACTCTTTCTGTCAGTGAAACCACCCGGCAACACCACCTATAGAACTGTTATTTACAGGAGAGGACGAAAATATGGGAGTGGTTGACCGCTTCGAGAAAGCCGTATCTCAGGGGGTGAACGCCCCCTTTTCGAAGATGTTCGCCAGCTCGATTAAAGCCGTAGACATAAAGACGGCAATCCGTGAAAGTATGGACAACTCTCGCGCCACCTTGAACGATGGTCGGGTAGTAGTACCGAACGAGTATCAAGTTCTACTTAATCAAAAAGACTTCCAATCAGTAACGGATGCTAACTCCCAAGTGTTAGCGGAAGAGTTAGCTCAAGACGCAACCATGTATGCCACCGAACAGAGCTACGTGTTTGTCGGACCGGTAGAAGTGGCTTTTTCTACCGGTGACCAACCGTTAGGGGAACTACAAATCGATAATGCTATCCGGCGCGGCCCGGCCGCGCCGGTCACAACTGCCAGCGCTAGCCCCTCCCACCCAATTATTGACATCGAGGGGCAACAGTGGCTGCTAACCGAACCAGTAACGGTGATTGGCAGAGGATCCGAAGCTGACATTGTGGTACATGACCCGGGAGTATCCCGCCGTCACCTGGAACTGCGAATCACTCCCCAGGGGGTAATCGCCACTGATTTGGGTTCAACTAACGGCTCCTATGTAGAAGGTCACCGTATCAGTGCAGCCACTCTCCTAGACGGTAACGAAATAACTATCGGTCGCACCCACCTGCTATTTTGGACATCAAGTGTAGATGAATACTAGGTGGTAACTGTGGCAGTAGGACTTTTATACACTATTTTGCGATTCGGTTTCGTAGCCCTATTGTGGCTGCTGGTAATCGGAATGGTATTAGTGCTGCGCCGCGATATTACCCTGGCCGCTTCTGCTAGGACGAAAACCCCATCCTCTCGCGTACGTCCCTCCCGCGCTAAGGACGCCAAAGAATCGAAGAGCCGGAAAAAGACAGGTATCACTAAAGCACGTTACTTAGCTTTCACCGGCGGAACTTTAGCGGGAAATCGTCTCAAATTGGATGGACAACCCATCTTGCTAGGGCGCTCTGCGGATTGCACCGTTCCCCTGCAAGATTCTTATGCTTCCAACAGACACGCCCGCATTTACCACAACGACGGGCAATGGTTTATTGAAGATCTCAATTCAACCAACGGAACGTATATCGACAGTAAACGCCTCACCGTTGCCCAGCCATTTAAGCCCGGCATGACGGTGCGGATTGGACAAACAACAATGGAGTTAACTAGATGAGCCTCGGATTCAAATATGCCGCCCTGTCCAATATCGGCAAAATCCGCCAGTCTAATCAGGATTCTGGCTATGCCGGCCCGAATCTGCTGGTATTAGCAGACGGAATGGGTGGTCCGGCCGGTGGCGACATAGCCTCCTCAATCGCTATAGACCATTTACGTGGTCTAGACTGCCCAGCCGATAATCCCGAACAGGCACTCGACAGCTTGCGGGATGCAATCAACGAAGCTCATCAGGAGCTATGCGAACGCTCTACGCAAGACCCAGCTCTCGCGGGACTGGGAACCACCTGTATAGCGATTCGCCGCAGTGAAAACGACCTGACCATGACCCATATCGGGGATTCACGTGCCTACCGGCTGCGCGGCGGGGAACTGCGACAAATGACTAACGATCATTCTTTTGTTCAATATCTGGTTGATACCGGTCAGCTCACCCCTGACCAGGCTGAAAACCATCCGCAACGCTCAGTTCTGCTGAGAGTATTGGGAGATTCTCAAGAGGACGTTACCCTGGATGAATCTCATCCCGAGTTCACTGTTGGCGACCGCTGGTTACTATGCTCAGATGGTTTATGCGGATTCGTCTCCGGTCAAACCATCGGTAAGGTTCTCTACCGCAGCGAGAGCCCGAAACAAGCCTGTGAATCATTAGTGGAACTCGCCTTGAAAGCAGGCGGTCCTGACAACGTTACCTGCGTAGTCGCCGAAATTGTCGAGAATCCCGACCAAGATGAGCCAGAAGTTGTGGGGGCAGCCGCCACTGACCGGCTTCAACAGGTGCGTTGCCAACACGATGAATCGATGCCGGTCGCGGAATCCAGCAATCCCGATGCCCTTACCACTGATTTAGATTCCCCCGCTTCGTCCTCCGGAAGCAGCATTTCGTCCTCTAAAACTAGCGCCGAGGACGAAACTGCGGATTCTGTTTTGGAGCAAGCGCAAGCAGCGGTGCCGACAGAATCATTAACCGATAAGAATTCGGCTCCTAAATTCCGTTGGGGCAGAGCCATCGGAGTGATTGTGGGGATAATCTTCCTGATTGCTCTGTTTGCCTGTGCGCTATGGTATGGCTTGTCGCAACGTTCCAGTACGTCACTACCTGAATCAGCAGTCACGGTTTCGCAAGTGAGCCTACCTGCCACTTCCGCACCGCTCGTTGAAACCTCAACGACTGCTGGACAAGCGAAAACCCCAGCTATCTCCATTTAAGTTAGCTGCGACCAATTACTGTTTCCAACAAGAAATATATGCATAGGAAAGGAGGGAAAGCCGTTGTCAAGAATTAAACATCCCACCGGTCGCCTGGCCGAGATGCTGCTAATCATCATGGCTTTAGCATTGTGTTTTTTAGGGTACTTATCGATAAACGTTAATCGCACCGGCGCTCTCCCCACCTCCTTTATCCTGCATATGAGTGTTTTAGCGGCATTTGCGCTGGCAACCCACTTCGCAGTTCGTTTCCTAGCTCCCTATGCCGACCCTCTGCTCCTCCCTGCGGTTTTAGCGCTAAATGGTATCGGTTTGGTGATGATTTACCGCCTCGATTTAGCATACGGTCCAGATTCCATCTTCTATATTGGTTTCAAGCAGGCACTATTCACACTGCTAGGCGTAGTGTTGATGATTATTACGCTGGCTGTGGTTCGCGACTACCGCAAATTACGCAACTACACCTACCTTTCGATGTTGCTAGCCATCGTATTACTGCTACTTCCCCTAGCCCCGATTATTGGGCGCACTATTAATGGGGCTCGCATCTGGATAAACATCGGATTTTCTATTCAACCTTCCGAAATAGCCAAAATTTGTTTAGCGATTTTTTTCGCGGGATATTTAACTTCCCGCCGCGATGCTCTTATCCAGGGAGGTAAATCCCTACTGGGAATGCGTCTGCCACGTCTGCGCGATTTAGGCCCCTTAGTAGTAGTCTGGGCAGCCTCGATTATGATTTTGGTTTTTGAACGCGACCTAGGTACTTCCTTACTTATCTTCGGGCTATTTGTAGCAATGCTTTATGTGGCTACTAATCAAACTTCCTGGCTTCTAATCGGGGCAATCTTGTTTACCCCGGCAGTTTTCATTGCATCTCGCCTTTTCTCGCACGTCCAGGCACGAATCGATGTCTGGCTGCACGCCCTCGAACCTGAAATCTACTCCCGCACTATTGGAGGCTCCGGACAGCTAGTTTCGGGGCTGTTTGGCATGGCAGATGGGGGAATCATCGGTACCGGTTGGGCACAGGGGTCTCCTTCTCTTACCCCTTTCGCCAACTCCGACTTTGTGTTTGCCTCCCTCGGTGAGGAACTGGGATTAACCGGGACGCTCGCTATCCTTGCCCTGTATTTAGTGTTTGTGGAGCGAGGGATGCGCACCGCACTTACAGTTAAAGATGGGTTTGGAAAACTTCTGGCAACCGGATTTGCTTTCACCATTGGATTCCAAGTATTTGTGGTGGTCGGCGGGATTACTCGAGTAATTCCTTCTACTGGGCTAACTCTGCCCTTCGTAGCGGCCGGGGGTTCTTCTCTGGTAGCCAACTGGGTAATTTTGGCGTTACTGCTACGAATCTCTAATGAAGCGCGCCGACCGGCTTCTCGGGAAAGCGGAGTTATCGACACTGCCGAACTCGAAGCCGTTATTGCACGTCAGCAACATAAACGAGCGGGAGGTGAAAGTCTTGAATCTACAGATTAAAAGACTTTTCCTGGTCGTTTTCATTATGTTCTTATCGTTAATGCTGGCTTGTACCTACATCCAGTTTTTGGGCGCAGATTCTCTTAACGCAGACGGGCGAAATTCTAGAGCTTTTTACCGTTCAAAATATATAGAACGCGGCCCGATTATGATAGCCGATACGGTGGTAGCTTCTTCTAAACCAACCTCGGATTCTCAGGGCTACCGCCAACGCTACCAGCGTTCCTATAGCGAGCAGGCATCACTGTACTCCAATCTGATTGGCTATTTATCCCCCGGAGGCAACGCTACCGGCATTGAAAAACTGCAAAATTCCGTACTAATGGGAGAAGCATCCAGCCAGGCACTATCGCAGGTCTTGAAATATGCGGCGGGAGAAAACCAAAAAGGCGGCGGAGTTCGCCTCACTTTAAATCCCCAGATTCAACAGGCGGCAGCCGCCACTCTGGGAAATCGTAAAGGTGCAGCAGTCGCCATAAACTACCAGACAGGAGCGATTCTAGCAGCAGTTACTAATCCTCGTTTCGACCCGGCTCCTCTAGCTAGTGGCTCTGAGAGGCAGTCTCAAGATAACTTAAAAAAGCTACAAGCAGAACCGACAAAGCCGATGTTAGATCGCGCCTTACGCGGAGAATATCCCCCCGGTTCTTCCTTCAAAATTATTACTGCCGCCGCCGCTTTAGAACAGGGAATTCGCTCTCCCGAGGGCGAGGTAGATGCTCCAGTATCGGTGAAGCTTCCGGGATCAACTGCCCGCATATCAAATATTGAGTCTACTAGCTGCGGAAACGGTCATCCTAGTTTCTCTTATGCCTTTGCATTATCTTGCAACACCCCTTTCGCTAAGATTGCTCAAGAACTGGGATATCAGGTACTCAAAGATAAAACCGAAGCGTTCGGCTTTAACCCTAAAACCGCTTTGACGGTTCCGTTACCGGTGCAAAAATCCTATTTCCCCTCCTCTGATCCCGGGGTTGCGTCCACGATGATGACCGGCATCGGACAGTTTGAAGTTCGTACTTCTCCCCTAATGATGGCTAGCGTAGCCGGCGCAGTAGCTAACGAGGGAACCCAGGTTCGCCCCTATCTAGTTTCCGAGGAACTCGGATCAGATGGAAAAACAACTAGGCAGTACCGTTCCGGTGGCACTCTCGGCAAACCTCTTTCCAAGGAGGTGGCGCAACAGTTACGCCAAATGATGATACAAACCGTCAGGGAGGGAACCGGAAAGCCGGGTAACGTTTCGGCTATAGAGATGGGCGCAAAGACCGGCACTGCGCAGACCAGCGGCAATATGACCCATGCTTGGTATGTGGGCTGGGCTAACACCCCTGACTATCCCCTGGCATTCGCGGTGGTAGTCGAAGGTGATAGCGCTAATCCGTCTCCTCATGGCGGACCGGTGGCAGGACCGGTGGCTAAAAGCATGATTCAGGCGGCGATTAGTAATGACTGATACTCACGTATTGTATGCGCCACCTAGAGCCAGTGAACAGGAAATGGCAACCCCTATTGACCCGGTTGCTACTTCTACCGGTCAGGATTCTTCCGCTCAAAAAGCGGTTGCCGCTTTGAAAGTGGGGATGAAGATTTCCGGGCGTTACCTGCTGCTTTCTCGGCTAGCGATTGGGGGCATGGGGGAAGTTTGGCAAGCTCTTGATGAAAAAACCAGTGAACGTTTGGCCTTGAAAATTTTGCGTCCCGAGCTGGCAGGTAAAAAACTTTTCCTGTCTCGGCTGCGGATTGAAGCCTACAATGCTTCACGGGTACATCACCCGAACCTGGCGGCGGTACAGGCTTCTGGTGAGGACGCCGGGCTGGGCTGGATTAGTATGGAGCTGGTCGATGGAGTTTCGCTAACCGAAATCCTAGATCGCCAAAGTAATTTAGACACTGATTTTCTACTCTCGGTGCTTTATCAAACCGCTGATGCACTAGCGGCGGTTCATGCTGCCGGAATTGTTCACCGAGACATCAAGCCTGGGAACATTATGGTCACCCCCTCTGGGGTGGTAAAACTTACCGATTTTGGGATTTCAAAGGCGGCAGGACAGGTTAATTTAACCCAGGTTGGAATGGTGATGGGCACTGCTCAGTATCTTCCACCGGAACAGGCTATGGGACAGCCTGCAACTCCCGCCGGCGACCTTTATGCCCTCGGAATTATTGCCTACGAGGCTTTAGCAGGTAAAAGACCTTTTACCGGGGAAAAACCGGTGGATATCGCGTTTGCGCACGTTAATAAACCTGTTCCCCCCCTACCGCAATCAGTACCAAATGAGCTGCGAGAACTGGTTATGGAGTTGCTGGAGAAAGAACCGCAGCGCCGTCCCGAAAGTGCTTGCGCCTTAATGAACCGAATAGAGGCAGTACACACCGCGCTCTTAAACCCGCCAAGCATCGAGGTCGCCACCGAAGAAGAACCACAGGTCAGCCCCCTCAGCTCGCCAGAAACAGAGTCCTGCCCGCCAGCGACCTATCTTAGCGCCGAGGAACTTAGCATCGAATCAGATATTGAGCCGGCAGCGCTTACGCCCGCTCCGGATGTTGAGGAATCCAGTTCCGTAGCTGCGCCTGATTCTCTTAACAACCAACCTCCGGCTAAAGCCGTTCCTAGGGAAGAGGACGGCTCCGAAATGCTCTATCTTTCTGGAGGCACAGTACCAGCTCCGCAACTCCTTCCGCCTTCGGTACCACTTCCAGAAAACACTTGGCAGCAACGAGTAAGGCTGCGTGAACGGCCTCGCGAATTTGCGGCGCTGATTCCTCCGGTTTCGGCATCTCGTCCTCATTCCCAAATGAAACGTTTACGTGCCATCCCGCAAGTTCTTGGCTGGGGTAAGCCCGCTACTCGTCCTCGTTATGCTGCTCCTGCCCCACCCGAAAAAGAACCACCGCACGCCTCGCTAGCAGCTCCTTTAATCTCTTGGAGTAAACGGATAGAGTCCCAAGTAGGTCTGCGGGAAACAGATCCCCTGGCAGCTCAAGTCGCAAAACTACGTCGTCCTTATGACCAGGTTCAGATTTTCAGTAAACAATGGTGGAATCAAGATATTTCACGAGCTCAACACGGACGACTAACCAGACTACAATCTCGACAACTAATCGCTTTAACCCTGGTTTTCTGGTTATTGCTAACCGCTCTTAGCCTGGGAGCCTGCCTGCTATCTACGGCGGGCACTACCCCGACTGGAGCTAACCAACAAGCTACCCAAATGACAGTTTCGGAACAAAAGGAAGAGACATGGCTCAATCTCCATACCGTATAGGTTCAGGACGCTACGAAATCCGTTCCCTTATAGGTCGGGGCGGAATGGCCGAGGTACACCAGGCCTATGACACTTTGCTGTCGCGCATTGTCGCCATCAAGATGCTGCGGGTTGATTTAGCGAAAGACTCGGTGTTTTTAGCACGCTTTCGCCGCGAAGCCCTGGCATCTGCTTCCTTAAATCACGAGAACATCGTTCAGGTTTACGATACCGGCGAGCAGACGGTAACTACTCCTGAGGGTACTGAAGTTCACGTCCCCTATATCGTAATGGAGCTGGTAGAGGGACATACCGTACACCAGCTCCTTACCGATGGACAGCCGGTTCCCATTAACGAGGCAGTTGAGATTATGTCGGGGGTACTAAACGCCCTCGAGTATTCCCATAAACGCGGCCTCGTACACCGAGACATTAAACCTGGCAACGTGATGCTTACCAACAGCGGAAAAATCAAGGTCATGGATTTTGGGATTGCCCGCGCCTTGGAGGATTCCGGACAAACCATGACCAGTACCGATGCGGTGGTGGGTACCGCGCAGTACCTGTCCCCCGAGCAGGCGCGCGGTGAAACCGTAGATACCCGCTCCGACCTGTACTCTTGTGGTTGTATGTTATTTGAGCTACTTACCGGGAGAGCGCCTTTTAAGGGCGATTCTGCGGTTTCGGTAGCTTACCAGCACGTTGCCGAGATGCCACCCTTGCCCTCATCTATTGCCGCAGATATTAGTCCCGAACTGGACCGCATGGTGATGAAATCTCTTGCTAAACGTCCTGAAGAACGTTATCAAGATGCGGCGGCTATGCGTTCGGATATGGTTAGAGCAGCTGCCGGGGCAGCAATTTCGGCTCCCGCTCTGCCCCCGCTGCCGGTTACTACCCCAACTGAGGGGTTTGTACCGCCACAAACTTCCTATGCTCCCCGGCAATGGTCGCAGGTTATGGAGGATAGCCCTGAGGAAAAGGAAGCGGAAACCGCTTCCAAAAAGAAGCGGAAAAAGACTGTCTGGGCGGTTATTATCGGCCTTTTGCTGACAGCTGTACTGGTCGGCGCGGTTTGGTGGTTGATTGCTTCCAACAAGAACCAAGAACCAGAGCAGGTCACCATTCCAAAGAGCATTATCGGTATGAGCGCGATTGAAGCCCAACGCACCTTAGATGGTTTGGGGCTAAACATGGAGCAGGGAACCACTATCAGCTCTGACACGGTAGAGAAAGGAAAGGTGGCAGCCACCGACCCTAAGCCAGGTTCTAAGCTAGATAAGGGCTCTACAGTCACCATTCAGCTTTCATCTGGAGCTGCCGAAATTACAGTTCCCGATGTTTCGGGTCAAACTCAAGATGCAGCTAGAAAAACTTTAGAAGATGCGGGACTGCGAGTAGGCTCCGTCAAGTACGAGGACGACTCCAAGGTGGAAGCTAATCGCGTAATTCGCACCACCCCGGAGGCTGGCAGTTCCGCCAGCGCCGATGAGGAAATTATCTTGGTATTATCTTCTGGCTATGTTTCGATTGATTCCGCAAAGGTAGTAGGAAAGTCCCAAGATGAGGGGCTAAAATACCTGGCTACTTTGGGATTGCAAACTAACACAGTTACCGAGGAAACCAATAAAACCCCTAACGGTCAAATCATTTCAATTGAGCCTAACGGTCGGGTAAAAGTTGGTACTTCGGTCACTGTGAAAGTGGCTAAGACCCCTGCACACTCGCCCTCTACTGGCGCCTCACCCGAGCCGCCAGATAGTGAAAGCCCGGAGTCTCCCGAGCCCAAGCAGTGATAGCCGGTAATAGCTAGCCCTATCTTTATTTACTCGTTTTAGATAGGGCGAATATACCGGTTACAGGGAATTGGTAGGGGCATACCCCAGGGGACTACTGTCTACGGTAGTACCGGTTAAATCCAGGGTTTGGGAAATCCAGGGGAACAGCCACCAAAAACAAGCCATCACGATTAGAGCGATTATCAGGATTACCTGCAGAAATTTGAGCCATTTAGGACCGGGAAGTAAATCCCAGATTAACCCGCACATGCGTTGCCTCCTCCTGCTAGTTCTTTGGGAACCCCACTGGAACGAGGAACCCAGTGGTCAAACTTTAAGTGAACAATGTAGCGTTCCCAGTTCCCATATTCGGGATTACAGGTGGTCATAGTCATCAGGCGTTCGGTGGGTTGTTTTCCGGGCTGTTCTGGAACCGGGAGAATCACATCTGATTGGGTCGGGAGGACAATTTTGTGGTTAGTGACCTTGTATACCAGCCATTCACCGGCAGTTTCCATGATTACACTGTCACCGGCCTTTAGTACATCAATACGCCGGAAGTTTGAGCCGAACGAGCGCCGATGTGCCGCTACCGAGAAATTACCTATCTGCCCTGGCAGAGCGGTGCTTTCGTAATGCCCGGCAGCTCCGGTATTTAGAATCAATTGGGTGGTGCTTTCCTTTACCGGCACAACCATATAGTTCCATTTGGGAACGTGCAATGCCCCCAGGGTTTCGCCCTCTTGCTTAATCCCAATACTGGGAGGGGCGCTGGTACGTTCATCTTTAGAGATGCGATTAGGGCAGGTTTTAGTTTGTTTTTGGAAGGTGGTTAATGCCTGATTATTGTAGCTTGCCACCTGCCAGTCTGTTACGAACACGTCCCAAAACGCGAATAGTCCAGCCAGTAATCCCACTATTATTAGCAGTTCCCCAAAAGCTCCGATGGGGTCAAAGCGATGTCGCCTTGCGGTCTGTGTCCGCGCATTCTTGGTTTTATTGCTCATGTTCTTCCGAAAGTTGTTTATCTAGCGTGGGGACGGGGACGTGTCTTCATCATAGACTTAATTTACCTGAAAACAGACTTAACTAGGTCTACAGAGACTTTCACACTAGAATGAACCTAGCTAGTACTATCGCATTTTATGGAGGTCACCTCGTGCCGGAGTCACGTAAACGTAAGGACGCTAAGCCCCACCGCTCCCAACAGCCAGAGGAGTTAAATAAGTCTTGGGCTGCTGACATGAAACCGTCTCCGCGTTGGTGGGCTCCGTTGTCGGTCGCGTTAATGCTGGTTGGACTGCTACTGGTGGTTGTCTATTACATTTCTTCTTCTGCCTACCCAATCCCTAACGCCGGTAACTGGAATCTAGCTTTGGGGCTGGGGGTAGCTTTTGCTGGTTTCTTGATGTTGCTTCGCTGGAAGTAACCTCGCGAGCGTTTTCCCAGTATTTTCCTCATTTTAAAGGACGAGTGTCCTTTTTACAGCGGCTATGCTCTGAGAATGCTTAACGTTTTTTCGGGTTTAGTGTTTACATTCTTTGACCGTTACTCTATTCTTAATAATGTAAGGACAAAGAAATGGGAGATTGTCACTCCCCCTCACAGAACAGAGTTGTTTTATGTTGAAATTTGGATTACTGGGAGCGGGACGAATTGGTCACGTTCACGCTAAAACCCTTTCAGCCAGTCTGGACGCTTCCCTAGAAGTAGTTTTCGATGTGCGCAAAGATGCCGCCGAATCCCTAGCTGCTCAATACGGTGGGCGGGGAGTTAGCGATGAAAATGAAATCTGGGATAACCCTGATATAGATGCAGTCATTATTGGTTCTCCCACCCCTATGCACGTTCCTCACATCATTGCGGCAGCTAAATCTGGTAAGGCTGCTCTTTGTGAAAAACCGGTTGCCATGGAAACTGCGAAAGTAGTAGAGCTACGTGAGGCGCTGAAAGGACTAGATCCGACGGTTATGCTCGGGTTTAACCGGCGTTTTGACCCCTCATTTGCTCGGGTAAAAGAGCTAATGGATAAGGGGGAAGTTGGGAAGGTCGAGCAGGTCACCATTATTTCCCGTGACCCGGCTGCTCCCCCTACTGACTACATCAAAGTCTCAGGCGGCATCTTCAAGGATATGACCATTCACGATTTTGATATGGCTCGTTTCCTGCTTGGAGATATCGACACCGTGACTACCATTCCGCAAAATCTAGATAGTGAGATTGCCGCCTGTAACGATTATGACGCTGCGGTTATCGTCCTCACCGCTAAATCTGGGGCAGTAGCCACTATTATCAATAACCGTCATTGCGCGACCGGATACGATCAGCGTCTAGAGGTAACCGGCCATGATGGACAACTAAACGCTGATAACCAGCGTCCCACCACGGTTTCTCTATCGAAAGATAGCTATTCTCTCTCCCGCGAGCCTTATTTGGACTTCTTCCTTACTCGGTACGCTGACGCCTATGCGGCAGAGCTAAATCATTTCATCTCGATAGTTAAAGAGGGCGGCAAGCCCACTCCCTCTATCGAGGACGGAGCCCAAGCGCTACTACTGGCAGAAGCGGCAGAGAAATCTGCACGTGAGCAGCGCCCCGTAAAGGTGGGGATTTAACTCGCCTAGCTGAGGGTAGATACCTCTTTGAGGTTTTCGGCAGGAAAAACTGTATTTGATGAGCACGCATAAATAGGACGTGCAGTAAGCGAACATAGCAACAACAAGCTACTAGGTGCGCAATAGGGGCGTTACCTTAATACATAAACAATGGAGGAAATATGAAGATTGCGGGAGCTCCTATTTCTTGGGGCGTATGTGAAGTTCCAGGTTGGGGATACCAGATGAGCCCGGAACGGGTTTTAACCGAGATGAAAGAAATTGGGCTAACTGCTACCGAGTTTGGTCCGCAGGGCTGGCTACCGATTGAGGCGGAGGCAAGGGCAAAAGAGGTTGGCAAATACGGTCTGAAGCCGGTAGGTGCTTTCTTCCTGGCGATTATGCATGACCCCGAGATTGACCCCATTCCGGCGGTAAAGAAGGAGCTGGAAGCCTTTAAGATTGCCGGAGGGGAATATCTGATTTTGGCGGCTGATTCCGGTCGTGACGGTTACGATGATCGGCCTGTTCTTGACGAGGCCGGTTGGAAGACTTTATTCGGAAACTTGGATCGGATTAGCGATGTTTGCGCCGAGGCTGGGGTTAAAGCCTGCGTTCATCCACACTGGGGCACTATGATTCAAAACGATTGCGAGATTCGCAAGATGCTAGATGAATCAAAGGTAGCGCTCTGTCTGGATACCGGGCATATGGTTTGTGGTGGCTGTGATCCCGTGGCAATCGTTAAGGAATACCCCTCTCGCACGGTGATTGTCCACGCTAAGGACGTTCACAAGGAAATGACCGACAAGCTGCTTCCCGGTGAGATTACCTGGTCGCAGGGGGTTAAAGCCGGTATGTTTGCTCCTATCGGCGAGGGCGACATTGATTTTGGCGTCATTGTTTGCGAACTCAATAAAGCTGGTTTCGATGGGTACTATGTGCTTGAACAGGACATCATGATTGATGAGGAGCCTCCCGCCGGTGGAGGTCCGAAAGCTAATGCTGAAAAATCCTTAAAAGCATTACAGAAACTGGCTTAACGCCTGATTGGGGCGAAGTTAATCCCGTTTTCATAGTTTTGGGGGGCGCAACGGCAGTTGCGCCCCCCAAAGTTTATTGTTTAGTTAAACTTTTTTGCCAGCGACAATAAGGTAAATATCTATTATCAGCTCACTGCTGACTGTAGTTATAAACAGATACCTTGTTATCTTTTAGCAAAAATCTAGGTTCAGCGATTAACTGCTATTGCAGCCCAGTTACTAGCATTAAGTAAAAAGCTAGCAAATCTGGCTTTCACTGCTATAGGAAGCTGAACGTAAATATAGTATCTGGAATACTAACGAGTCTCTTTATGGGCAGTAGACTTACGGCAACGCGGGCAATACTTCATCAGTTCCAGACGATCCGGATTATTCCGGCGGTTCTTCTTGGTGATGTAGTTACGCTCTTTACATTCACTGCACGCCAGAGTGATCTTAGGACGTACGTCGGACGACTTGCTGGCCATTGTTACTTACCTCTATATCTCGAGCCGCCCCTTTAGCGGCAGTTTCCGTTTCAATCGAAATTGAAAAGTAGCGAGGGCGGGGTTCGAACCCGCGACCTCACGATTATGAGTCGTGCGCTCTCACCAACTGAGCTACCCCGCCGCTTGAGGGCTTGGTAAATCAAACCCTAGAGCCCCGACAGGGACTTGAACCCTGGACCTTCTCCTTACCATGGAGATGCTCTACCGACTGAGCTATCGGGGCAATAGTGAACAATCTGCACTCTGGCGCGACCGGAGTCGCTCCCACATATTTTGTCACTTTGCCACCAGGTTGTAAAACCTGGCAACGTGGCGGGTGAGGGATTCGAACCCCCGAAGGCTACGCCGGCTGATTTACAGTCAGATCCCTTTGGCCGCTTGGGTAACCCGCCCTGTGCACTCAGGCACCACAAAAGACTATCAAACCACCTTAGGCATACAAAACCCGAACCAGGAAAGTTACCCACTTCACCGAAATTCGCTAAAATTTTATGGTTTTCCTGGCATTAAAGCCCCTATTTCCCCCTATTTTTTATTGCCCCTATTTAGTAGCAGCAGTGCATTCAGTGCTGGAATCGTAAATAATCCCGCGCACACCAGGATTAACGCTCCAGAATCATTGGTAAGGGCGGCAAGTGTCGCAGTTAGTAACACTCCCTGCCCAAAACGACACGCACCGGGAATAGTACGCAGCGGGGTAAAGCTGGAAGCGATCCGGGAAAAAACCGAAGATTTCCCCCGAGATTTTCCGCGTTTATGCGCCATAACCCCTAACGCAATTACCCCTATTGCCAGCGTCATCAAGATGGTAAACACTACCGGCCCACCGAAAGTGTTAATCATTGCTTCAGCTTTACGCCTAACCACTATTGCCCCTCCCCCGTTTGCGACCTCGGAAATAAAACGTCCAAAGTGGGTGCGCGCCCTCGGATTAGCTAGATTATCAACTAGGACGAATAGAGTTGAGGACAATAGGGCTACTCCCATTAGGGAAAGTATTTTCAAGATTGTCACCCGTTTACCTAGAACCAGGTTTAGCGTGACCCCAACTCCCACTATCAAGGCTAACGGACCACCTACATCGGCTCCCAACCAGGGGAAACCATCTATTATTACCGCCAGCGCCAGCAACGAGAATCCCATAACAAAATACCGTTTAATGCGCGCAGGAAAGCGCTTTACTAAGGGAGAGAGGATTAAACACTCTAGAGCCAGAACGGCTGAGAACAAGAAGGAGTATTTGTTGTTATTAAGCCCATAGAAACGGGTAGCTGAAGTTGCCGGCGAGGAAAACATAGTAGAAATCTGGTCTGGCGATCCAGTTAAGAGGCTCACCAAAATCCAAACGATGATAAAACAGGCAGCTACTATCACCGGTGCCGAGTAGCGCAGGAACTGGATTTTCTTGGAAATCAGACTTCCTAGCGCTAGACAAAGAGCAGCGAGGATAAGAGCAATCATGATTACTATCCAGAAAAACTGCAAACTAAGCAGCGGAACCGACATTTTCAACGCATTGGAACTAAAGTTACCGCCGGTCGCCCCTAATAGTTTTGCCGGGATATTGGCCGCTAATGCGCTAGCAGGCCCGAGCAGACTGGCACTTAGCCACAGGCACACCCCCACAAGCTGCCTTTTCCGGGGAATAGAGCGGGACAATCTGCGCTGCAATACTATTAGCAAAGCTATGGAAAGCAGCAAAGCTACCCCGATTAGGACGATGAAACGAGCTTGCAGGATAGTTGCCTGGTCAGCGCGCAACGACTGATTACGAAGCCAGTCAAGATTGCCACTCATCCCATAATCGCGCCCGATACTGAAATTTCCCCCTATTAAGTAATCCGCATCATTAACCCCATTGGCAACCAAAATCTGTTGAGTAAAGTCCACAGTGGACGTTAATCCCAGTTGTCGGGTAGAGGACGAGCGAATAATCCCAGGTTTGTCCTTTGGATTGCGTACGAACGCCATTCCCAGGTGGGGGTGAGCAGAATGATCGGCAACATCTAGCCCGAAAACTAAATCTGATTCTTTTGCTGCCCGTAAAGCAGCGGTCAAAGCCGCTAGCACCTGACTACTTTGGGCTTTTTCCACCCTATCCGCCCCTGGCAGACCATCAGCAGGAGTGGCATTTAAGGAGGTAGGAGAAACTTTAATGTCTCTACTAGAAGAAACCTGCCCCACATCAACAATGGTCACTTCCGATTTTTCCATGACAGTTTTAATTTGCGAAGCAAAGTTAGAAAAATCAGCTCTTGGGCTATAGTTAGCAACTTTTCCAGAAGTATCCATGGCAGCAATTGCAGCTCCTCGGCCAATCGCATAAACCTGTTTACCATTTTCAGCTAACTTTTCTCCTAGAGTTCCAGGAGCGGCACGGTCATTTTGCTGCCGGGCATCTTTCGCCCATTCTTTTATTTGCGTACTCGAAAATGTGCCAGCACTCAGCTCAGGGATATCAGGGCAATGCCCGCTGGTTCGCCCTTCGGTAGCAGTTAAACGCATCCCGGTAGACAAAGTGAGGTATCCATCGAGAGGACAGGTGGTTTTAGCTGCATTATGGCGAATCAAGTTAGCGACACGGGCAGAGCCTAGCGCATCCAGGAACTGCTTCCCCACTTTTTCTTGCGGGTTCACGTCTGACCAGGAAAGACCGGAGGTTATGAGGACGAGGACGCGCGGATTTTCACTTGCCTGTGCACCCAGCGGGGACAGTAATGTCATCGCTAAGGACAGAATTACCAGGAAGACGACCCGCCACGACCTGCGGGAGCAGTGTTCATTCACGTCCCTAGCATAGCGGGCTTTTCCTGCCGGGGCGCACCTGCCGCCCTCTCCCTAAAAATCTCAATACTCGCCCTCAAAGAGATACCCACCACAGATAACCCGAAAATGTTTGCATAATTATTCAGAGTATTGCATACTTTCTAAAGACGTTAGAGATTGGAGATATCATGAAACGTAAACTAGCAGCTCTCGCCGCCATTTCACTCGCCTCCTTTGGTTTAGCAGCCTGTACCTCCGGGAGCGACGATACCGCCGGGCAAAACACAGACCCCGGCGAAAAAGGCTTCGACGTTTCCAGCATCAAAGCAGACCCGGAAATCCAAAAATTAGTACCCCAAAACATTAAAGATGCCGGCGTCCTCAAGAATGGAGCCTCCACCGATTACGCACCCGCCGAATTCAAAAAAGAAGACGGTCAAACCCCGACCGGATACGACGTGGATATGGTTAAAGCAATAGCGAAAGTGATGGGGCTGAAAGAGGGGACCACCACCCACGCCGAGTTTGATTCCCTCCTACCTCAAATCGGAAGCAAATTCGATATCGGCGTTTCTGCTTTCACCGTCTCGAAAGAACGCGAAGCCCAGGCAAACATGATTTCCTACGCGGAAGTTGGCTTCTCATACGGCGTGTCCAAAGGTAATCCCCAAAAATTCGACCCCAAAGACCCCTGCGGCAAAACCATCGGGGTACAAACTGGGAGTGCTCAGCATGAAGCCATTGAAGCCCTCTCTAAAAAGTGTACCGACGAGGGCAAAAAAGCCATCACCATTAAACCTCACAAACTACAGACCGAGGTCACCCAGAAGGTAGTAGGCAAACAATATGACGCCACCTTGGCCGACTCCCCCGTAGTTGGCTACGCAGCTAAAATGACCGGCGGACAAATCGAACAAGTTGGAGAGCCTTTCGACACCGCCCTACACGGGGTAGTAGTCGCCAAGAATAACGAGCAGTTAGCCAAAGCCGTCCAGGCAGCAATCCAAAAACTCATGGACGATGGCACGCTCAAAAAAATCTTCACTCTATATGGAGCTCAAGACGCTCTCAAAGATAAAGCCGAACTAAACCCCGCCGTGGACTAGCGTTAAGGTTGTAAACGTGAACGGTCAAAAATACAAAGACCAAGTGGAGCTCAGCTGCCCGCGCCCAGTATTCTCACTGGGGCGGGCGCTCTCCGCCATCATCGTAGCGATAGTGGCCGCTATGATTATCCACGGTCTTATCTCTAATGAAAACTATCGCTGGGACATGGTGGCTAAATACCTTTTCCACCCATCAGTTGTTCGCGGTGTCCTATATACCCTGCTACTAACGGTACTAGCCATGCTAATCGGGGTAACCCTCGCCGTAACCATGGCGATTATGCGTAAATCCACCAACCCGATTATGAAAGCGGTTGCCTGGTTCTATATTTGGTTTTTCCGGGGAACGCCGATTTACACTCAGCTAATCTTTTGGGGACTAATCCCCACTCTCTACAACAAACTCTCCCTCGGCATCCCCTTTGGACCAGAGTTTTTCCAGTTCGACACCGCCACCATCCTAAATGCGGGGGTAGCAGCGGTATTGGGCTTAGGACTTAACGAGGGCGCATACCTGTCTGAGATTGTTCGTTCCGGTCTGAACTCGATTGACCCCGGACAGGCGGAAGCTGCCAGCGCTTTGGGGATGCGGAGAGGACAAATCATGCGCCGAATTATTTTGCCGCAAGCAATGCGAGTAATCGTACCCCCAACCGGCAACGAAACTATTTCCATGCTGAAAACCACTTCACTCGTACTCGCAGTACCCTTCACCTTAGAGCTCACCTACGCTGCCTCGACGATTGGAAATCGAAATTTCCTGCCTATACCACTGCTGATTGTGGCAGCTATCTGGTATTTAACTATTACTTCCATCTTGATGGTGGGGCAAAGCTATATTGAACGCTACTACGGGCGCGGCTTTGATAACCGTACCGGAGATAAAGCCGGCAAGAAACTGTTTGGCTCGGCTAAACAACGCGCGGTTAATGCCGCCGGAACTACAAAAGACGACCCATTTATCGAGTACACACCATGAGCAATATGAACAAAACAGATGAATCCCGCGACCTAATGGTTAAGGTTCAGGCAGCCCATAAGTTTTTCGACGATTTACATGTGCTTAAGGGCGTAGATTTAGAGGTTAAACGAGGAGAAGTCTGCGTTCTGCTAGGACCTTCCGGGTCAGGAAAATCTACCTTACTACGCTGCATTAACGAATTAGAGCAGGTATCTGGAGGACGTATCTACCTAAATGGTGAACTATTGGGAATGGTTGAAGAAAACCCGTCCTCCAACCCCATACGCGCTCTTTTAGATCGTAAACGGGGATCAATTACTTCTCAGGGGAAACTACTACGTAAGCTACCCGACAAAGAAATTGCTAGACAACGCGCAAAAGTAGGGATGGTTTTTCAGCGTTTCAACCTTTTCCCCCACAAGACCGCACTTGAGAACGTGATGGAAGCCCCGATGCAGGTTAAAGGGCTATCGAAACAAAAAGCAAAATCGCAAGCCTTGGAACTGCTGGAACGAGTAGGGCTCTCTGACCGTGCCGACCATTACCCGGCGCAGCTTTCGGGTGGGCAGCAGCAGCGAGTAGCGATTGCCCGCGCCCTCGCCATGGAGCCAGAGCTGATGCTGTTTGACGAACCCACTTCCGCCCTCGACCCCGAGCTAGTGGGGGAAGTCTTGTCGGTCATGCAGGATTTAGCACGCGGAGGCATGACCATGATTGTGGTTACCCACGAGATTGGTTTTGCCCGGGAAGTCGCCGACCACGTGGTGTTCATGGACGAAGGTAAAATCTTGGAACAGGGCACCCCTGAACAGGTAATCAACCATCCCCAGAACCCCCGAACCCAAGACTTCTTCTCCAAAGTGCTGTAGAGTCGAGAACGCCCCCTAGCTAGCGCGATTTTTAGCTTAGAAATGCTAGACTCACAAATCTTTACTACCAGTATCTATATTCCATACTGATGGAATTGGCGCGATTTGACTGGTGGAATTGGCGAAATTAGGTGATTGCAGACCGGCCCTTGAACGCGCAACTATGCCAAGCGCAGACAAAGATGAAGATTCCAGAGGCAGCTTCATCTATGTAGGCGCAGAGGGTAGATTTTTCCTCCTGCCCAAGAAATTCGGAAAACGTAGCGGCGTTTTCCGAATTCTTATGCCCACCGCACCCACTCGGATAAAATCTCCCCTCCGCACGTAAAAGCAACAGGAAAATCAAGGTCACTCACCAGTAGAAATACCAAACATAGACATCAATGGGGAAGAAAGAGGCACGGGATTAGGTTTTATCCGAGCAGGCTAGGCGGGCGAAATAGGGGCGCGGCCGGCAAAGCCACGGTCTTAACCGCCACCCCAACATCAGAAACATACCTTTTTAATCCACCACAACAAATTCCATTCTTTACATCTGTAAGGAACCGAACATACAGGTACTTTTACTTCCTCTAACCCGCAACTTCCAACGCGCGGCAACACAAAGACATGAACAAAGGCGAGGAATGCAGGGGGATTTTATCCGAGCAGGGGCAGGAACTAGGTTTCCCAGCGTCGGACCAGAAGGGGCGCGGGAGTTAGGTTTTATCCGAGCAGGCTAGACGGGGAGAAAGGGGCGCGACCGGCAAAAGATACGAGAGGGACACGCTACTAAACATTACTTAAAGAATCGGATACGTTACCCTTTTGGTGGATAGTTTAAAGCCCTCTTTCTGAACTTTTACAAAGCAGGTCACGGGGTCCCCGGAGTGCTTTTGCCGAGCCAGCCCCTAAACGCTAGAACGGAACGTTTAGGCATCAATGTCACCTTTGGTGAACTGCGCGTTGTAGAGGCGGGCGTACGCGCCTTTGGCGGCTAGTAACTGTTCATGGGTACCGAACTCGACAATATCGCCCTGCTCCATCACGAATATCACGTCACTGTCACGGATAGTAGACAGGCGATGGGCAATCACGAACGAGGTGCGCCCCGCAGTAGCTTTGGCCACTGCTCGCTGAATCAGCTGCTCCGTGCGGGTATCGACCGAGGACGTAGCCTCATCGAGAATCAGCAAGGGCTTATTAGCAAGCATGGCACGAGCAATAGTCACCAGCTGGCGTTGTCCGCTTGAGAGGGCGGAATCTTCACGGATTTCGGTATCGAGGCCGTGAGGAAGCTGCGCCACCAAGTCACTGAGCCCTACTGTACTAATCACCTGCTCCAGGCGTTCCTCGGATACGTCCTGCTGAGAATAAACCAGGTTCTCCCGCAAGGTTCCTTGGAACATCCAGCTGTCTTGCAGCACCATCGCGAACTGTGAATCCACATCCTCGCGCCGCATTGCAGAAAGCGGGGTTCCGTCCAAGAGGATTTCCCCACTGTCCAGTTCATAAAAGCGCATTAACAGGTTTACCAGGGTGGTTTTGCCGGCTCCAGTCGGCCCTACTATCGCGACGTTTTGTCCCGGCTGCACCAGCGCCGAAAATCCGTGAATGATTTCTTTGCCCGCTTCATAGGAGAAGCGGATATCTCGGAACTCGACCTCACCCCGGGTTACTTGGCCTGTCAGCGCCGGTTTTTCGGATTCGTCCGGTAGCTCGTCCTCTTCCAGGATTTCAAAAACGCGCCCTCCGGCAGCGGCTGCTGACTGGAAGGAGGCCGTGGCAGAAGCTAGGTTCGATAGCGGCTGGGTGAAAATCCGGATATAGAGCATGAATGCGGCGATTACTCCGATAGTTACATAGCCTTTCACCACCAAGACTGCGCCCAGTACGCATACCACCACGTAACCGAGGTTTCCCACAAATCCCATAATCGGCATCATTAACTGGGAGAGGAAATCTGCGCGCCAAGTCGCATTAAATAGTCGCTGGTTACGGCGGTTAAACTCGGCACTGGTGGCGGACCCCGCATTATAGATATTGATAATCCCCTGCCCGGATAGAGATTCTTCGATGTGCCCGTTTAGGCTCCCCAGGTAGGACTGCCGGCGAATAAAAAACCGCTGGGAAAACACCATAATCACCGCGTTGAGGACGAACCCCAAAAGCGTTACCCCCATACCGGCGAGCGCCATCCGCCACTCGGTGTAGAGCATCATACCTGCTGCCCCCACCAGGGTGACTACTCCGGTAATGATAGTGGTGATTGCCGAATGCAGGGTTTGCACCAGGGTGTCGATATCGTTGGTTACCCGGCTCATAGTGTCGCCGTGACTGGTTTTGTCGAAGAAAGACAGCGGGAGACGGTCGATTTTTCGGTCAATCGCGGAGCGCATCCGCTGCCCAGTGCGTTGGGTAACTTTGACCATAATCAGCGATTGCCCCACGTTAAAACAGAACCCGAAGGTAAGAACGAGGGTAGCCATCCGCGCCAGCGTAAAGATTTTGTCCATATCGATACTGCTACGCAATCCGGCGGTAATCTCGTCGGTGATTAACCCGAGGAACATCGGCGTGACCGTAGTCAAAAGCGATCCGGCGATTGCCAAAACTAGCGCGAATAGGATAGCTACCCGGTAGCGCCCTAAAAACTGGGCAAGACCGCGCACCGATTGGGAGAACTGTCCTTTCTTGGCTTTCTCATAGACGTTCCCGCCGTGGCCTCCGCTTGGGCGTACTGGTGACATTTTTTCTGCGACTGGTTCTAGGCCGCGCCGCGCCGACTCGACTCGCCGGCTCCACTCGTTCATTTCTACGTCTTTCATGCCAACTCCTCCTCAGAGAGTTGGGACAGCGCAATTTCTCGATAAATCTTTGAGGAAGCCATTAGTGACTCATGCGTTCCCTGCTCCACGATTTTGCCGTGATCGATTACTAGAATCTGGTCAGCTTCTCGCACAGTAGCTATCCGCTGCGCCACAATAATCTGGGTTTTCCCGCTTGCTTTCTCCGATAATTGCCCGCGAACTTCCCGGTCGGTGGCATAGTCGAGGGCGCTAAAAGTATCATCGAAAATCAAGATTTGCGCGTCTCTGGCCACTGTACGGGCAATCGAAATCCGTTGTTTTTGCCCGCCGGAAAAGTTAGTGCCCCCTGCGGCTACTTCCGCCGCGAACTCGCCCTCTTTATCGGCAACGAAATCACAGGCAGCGATATCGCCAGCCTCAACAATATCGGCGGGGGTAATGTTTTTCGAACCTTTTCCAAAAGCAATATTGGAAGCGATAGTGCCGGTGAATAGCGTGATTTTTTGGGGTGAATATGCGATTTGGTTACGCAGTTCTAGCAGAGGCAATTCCCGCACATCCTTGCCGTTAATCAAAACCTGTCCTTCCCGGGGATCATAAACCCGGGGAATCAGGTTTACCAGTGTTGTTTTCCCGCTGCCGGTGGCTCCAATGAGGGCTACGGTTTGCCCGCGTGCAATCTTTAGATTTATCTGATGGAGGGCGTCATCTTCGGCTCCGGGATAGCGGAATGAAACGTCTCTAAACTCAATCGCCGGTTCCTGTAGGTCTGGGCGGGTTTCTTTCTCGAGGACGCGGGTGGATTTATCGGCGGTAGCGGCCGACTCAACTAGGGAAGGTTCGCAATCTAGTACTTCCCGGATACGGCGATTAGCAACGATGGCTCTGGGTGCGAAGACGAATACCATTGCCATCATCAAGAATCCGCCAATTGCTTGGGTCGCGTACCCCGAAAATACCATCATCTGTGAAAATAGGGTTATTTTTTCCACGCCGGCAGCTGCGGAAATCATAAAAGCACCCAGAACATAAATCGCCAGGTTAAGCCCGGATATCACCGTGTTCATCACCGGCATCATGAAGGAAAAAGTTCCGGATACCATCAGATGCGTGTTAGTTAGTTCGGTGTTGGTGGCTTCAAAACGCTGCTCGTGGAAATCCTGGGAGCCGTAGGCACGGATAACCCGCACTCCCTCCATGTGTTCGCGCGTTACTCGGTTCAGGTCGTCAGTAATCCGCTGCATCCGCATCATCCGCGGCATCACGATTCGCCAAATGATGAAAATCATGACCAGCAGTATCAACGCCGCAACCCCGGTAGCGGCGGTCCAAGTCAGGTTCTTCCCGGCGATTTTTACGATTGCCCAAATGGCAAGGATGGGGGCTTTCACCATCATTTGACACCCCATAACCACAAACATTTGCAGCTGAGTGACATCGTTAGTGGAGCGGGTAATTAGCGAGGGCGCGCCGAAACGGTCAAAGTCTGCTTGGGGGAGGGATATCGCTTTGGTAAACACTGCTTGCCGTAAGTTGCGGGCGACGGTGGCACCGATCATGGCCATGCAATAACCGGTGACTATGGCTACTACCATGGATCCGGCGGCGCAGCCGAGCATTTTTGCGCCTTCAGATAGCACCCCGCTGACGGTAGCACCTGGTTTCACAATCATTTCGGTGATGGTCTGCATGAAATCAATCAGGCGCAAATCTAAGAAAACCTGGCAAATAATGGTGATAATCGCCAGCGCGCTGAGCAGCCATTCTTTTTTACCTAGGTGCCGCAGTACGGTCATTATCTAGCAGCCCCTTCCTTTTGGATATTAACCCGATATTAACCCCTTCTTTTAGATTAGCTTCTTTATAAAAAAGGCGGTGCGTGGAAGAATTTCCCCGCACCGCCTTTTTAAAGTAAAAGACTAACTAGCCTTACTTCAGAGTGATAGTAGCACCCGCGCCTTCCAAATCAGCTTTGGCTTTTTCGGCGTCTTCCTTGGATGCGCCCTCCAGAATGGTGGTGGGAGCGGAATCAACCTTTTCCTTGGCTTCTTTCAGAGCCAGTCCGGGCTGTAGGGCGCGCAGAGCCTTGATTACAGCAATCTTCTTGTCGCCAGCAGCTTCGAGCACTACGTCGAATTCGCTCTTTTCTTCAGCTGCTTCTTCGCCACCGGCAGCACCGGGGGCAGCAACAGCGACAGCTGCGGGAGCTGCGGCCTCTACGTCGAATACCTCTTCGAATTCTTTAACGAAATCCGATAGTTCCAACAGAGTCATTTCTTTGAAAGCATCAATTAGCTCTTCTTTGCTGAGCTTAGCCATTTTGGCATTCCTTTCTTTTTGCCCACGCGAGGCAGATTTTTTCTTGTCGATCTATACGGCTTTATTAAGCCGCTTTTTCCTGCTTTTCGCGCAGGGCGTCCACGGTGCGTACCGCTTTGACGGCGGGCGCCTTGAACATATAGGCAGCCTGTACCAGCTTGCCTTGCATCGCACCAGCCAGTTTGGCCAGCGTGGTTTCGCGGTTGTCCAGTTCAGCTAGCTGCTTGACTTCATCGGCAGTCAAGAACTTGCCATCTAGGAAACCGCCCCTGATTACCAACTGCTCGTTATTCTTAGCGAAGTCACGTAGCGCTTTGGCTGCATCTACGGCTTCTCCAGTTACGAATGCGATTGCAATCGGACCGGTCAGTTCCTCGTCCAGGCAGTCAATTCCCTGGTTCTTGGCAGCGATACGCACCAGCGTGTTCTTCGTGACGGAATAAGTAGCCGTTCCTGCCAGGTTCTTGCGTAGCTCGGTCATCTGAGCCACGGTCAAACCGCGGTATTCGGTGAGCAGCAGGGCCGATGCGGAGCTGATTTTTTCTTCCAGCTGGGCAATCATTCCTTGCTTATCAGCTTTCGCCATTTGACCCTCCTTCCGTTTATCCGTGCCGGGGGCCAGAACAAGAAAACCCCGCGCAGATTGCACGGGGCGAAAATAAACGTACCAATCCTAGCTGCTATCTTCCCCGGGGGGGGGGAAGGACGTCCTCTTTTTCTGAGGACACGCAACTATTTTCGATACGTTACGCATCGTTCAACCTACACAGGCTTCCAATCTGGAACTTAAACCCACTGGTGTGGGCACCGGCGATCTTGGGCAGTAGCCAATTTAGCAGCCATTTTCCCAGCAGGTCAAGGCAGAAGAACAGGATAGGGCGCTTTTGTGGGTTATTTAACGCGCAGCAGATTATAACGCGCAGCAGATTAGTTCAAGAGAGCATATCTGTCCACAGTCGCTACTAGAGTGCCCTTCTCCCTCCAATCCTCAATCTAGCAAGCTCTCAACTCAACTCTCATGCATCTCTCAACTATATGAGAGTTAAAGTTGAGAGCTACATGAGAGTTAAATCCTCACCCCAGCCATCCCGCGATTTTCTCTAACACAGCGGTCTGCAACACAGCTCTAAAACATTTGAACACTTAGGCGCTAAGACCCAAAAACCAAGATGTGCGCTATCTCACAAACCTGCTTTTACAATATAGGATAAAAGACCTATAAACAAAATATGGGGGAAACCAAAGTTTTACTCTTGCATCAAGACTTTAGTGGTTATAGCCTACTTTTACACTTCGATGAGAAGATAAATATTTATTTTCCTCCTAGTAACTTAGTCCCAGATTCCTATAAAACAGAATCACCAACATCAGGAGTTCCTCCATGTCTATGCTCAAACACAAAAAGAACAAAGACGAAGTAACCGGGGAATCTAGCCTGCCGGTTACCGAGCTAACCGCCAGCAGACCCTACGTTCCAGAAAGCAAAAAGCCAAAGAAAGACAACACTCACTGGCTTTATATCGGCGTAATAATCGCAGTGGTAGCCGGGATTATTTTCGGGATAACTGCCCCCGATATAGCCAAGGAATTCAAGGTCGTAGGTACCACCTTCGTCCGACTCATCACCATGATGATTGTCCCCGTAATCTTTTGCACCATCGTCCTCGGAATCGGCTCAGTACGAGCCGCAGCCTCGGTAGGGAAAGCCGGCGGAATCGCACTCGCCTACTTTATTGCCATGTCTACCTTTGCCTTAGCCATCGGTCTAGGGGTGGGAAACCTGATAGAGCCGGGACACGACCTCAACATTGAAGCCACCAAAGGAGCTGCTAGCCAGTTCACCTCTGGAGCTAAGCAAAAGGGCGACGGGATTATTGGATTTATTCAATCAATCATTCCCGATACTTTCTTCTCCTCGCTCACCGCTGGTTCCGTCCTCCAAACCCTGTTTATCGCCCTGCTAGTTGGGTTCGCGGTACAGAGCCTCGGCAAAACGGGAGACGGAATTCTGCGCGCAGTTGAAGCCATCCAAAAATTGGTTTTCAAAGTGCTCTACATGGTTCTGTGGCTAGCTCCCATCGGCGCATTCGGCGCTATGGCAGGGGTTGTCGGTTCTACCGGCGCTAAAGCAGTAGGACAGATGTTATTGCTGATGGTGGCATTCTATATAACCTGTATTCTGTTTATTTGCGTCGTCCTCGGCTCGGTATTAGGAATATTTGGGCGTTTCAATATTTTCAAACTCATGAAATACCTAGCGAAAGAATACTTGCTGATTGTAGCGACTTCCTCCTCCGAATCCGCGCTACCAAACCTGATGCGGAAAATGGAGCATCTCGGGGTTCAAAAAGCAACCGTGGGTATCGTAGTACCCACCGGCTACTCGTTTAACCTGGACGGAACCGCTATCTACCTGACTATGTCGGCTATTTTTATTTCCGACGCCATGAATAAACCGATGGGAATGGCAGAACAAATCGGTTTACTGGTATTCATGATGATTGCCTCTAAGGGCGCAGCTGGGGTGTCTGGGGCAGGTATCGCTACTTTGGCGGCCGGTCTACAGTCACACCGTCCCGAACTACTGGATGGGGTTGGAGTAATCGTAGGTATTGACCGCTTCATGTCAGAGGCACGCGCCCTCACCAACTTCACCGGGAACGCAGTTGCTACCCTACTGGTTGCCACCTGGACCAAAACCATTGACCGCCAGCGGGTTTACGACGTATTAAATGGAAAACTCCCCTACAGCCCCCAGGTAGATGACACGGATATTGACCTAAAGAACCCCTCGGTACAAATCAATACCAACCTGCCACACACTCCACAGCCAGATGTGGCTGCAATCGAAAAGTTGGCTTCCCAAGAGCAAGCCACTGCCAATAAATAAAAAGAACGGCTTCACCGCCGACCCCTAGAGCAACGCTTAGGCTCGCTCAGATTGGGATCCCTCCTTGGGCGGTGAATCCCCGGTAAAGCTCTCAGCTAGGCTCTCGAGGGGAGACTCTTTTGGAGTTTCCAACTTAACTGCCTAGCTGAGAGCTTATTATTTAAAAACACTCATAGAGGGATATAAATCCAGGTGAATCCAATAACATTTACCGGATTACCGTCGGAAATCCTATGCCAGCTCGTCTTCTGGATCTGGGATAGCTTCAGTAATCGCGCTCAATATTCCCGTAAAGATTGCTAACCACATTGCTTGCTTGGTGTGCGCATAACGGTGACCTGCCCGGCGCCTTTTTTCTCCCCTCGAAAAAATAAGTTTTTCCCCGAGGGTCACTAACGAAAGCAGGAAGACACCAAAAGTAAAGGCGACTGCTGTCGGGATGGTGATGACCGTATCTTCCTCTTCACCTTCCGTAATATTATCCGGGTCGCAACATTCGCCGGGATTTTTCTCCTCTGAAAATTCCCCCGGCCGACTATTTTCAGTGTTGCCCGCCGCGGCATCCCGGTGACATTCGCAAGCACACCGACTCCCCGCGCAACCCTTTTTATCTGCATCTTTAGGGTTAATTTGCAGCGAGGGGATAACGCCCATAATCCATCCCCCAGCTATTTCCCCGGCTAGCAACAATACTTTTATGCCACTGCGAGACTTGCGGGAAGGTAGGTAGTCAGGCAACGCATACCAGGAAAAAGTGCTCAAAGCATTAAATGTTCCGCTCCACAAAGCGCGTTTTACAGTCGATTGTTCCTGGTAGTTCTGTTTTAGCTTTGCAAACACTGATTTAATCACTATATCCTCCTAACTTTTTCCTGAATGGAACCCGACAATATACCGAAATAACAGAAATGAGTAAACATAATACTGGCTAACTAGCCCTAGGGGCAGATGGCACGGGCTGCGGTCTCGCCGATTTCACTTATAGGACGAGCTTGCCCCGGCAAGGCTTCGGCAAGCCAACGATGAATGCCGAACCACACCTCTTGACGCACATCCGGAAAAGATAAGAATAGATCGTGTTTTCCGGGGTAACGTTCCATGGTCACGCGACGGGATAGCCGCCAGGCATTCGCGCACATGGTTTGCACGTTTAGCACCGAATCAGTAAACATCATTTCCCGTTTACGTTTCCCACTAGAAGAAGCGGTAGAAGTCAAGAAATAGGTAGGCACATCCGTAGGTTCACCCGATAAAAGTCGCTTTTGAGCAACAGTAATCGCCCGTACCCAGCCAAAACGCACTAGCGCATCGGCACTGCCTTTCCACTGTCGAATCAGCGGCCAACCGGCCACTGCGGGGTCTCTACGGAAAGGCTCAAGTCGCTTAGGCAAAGTTCCGTCGATTTTTTTATCCCAACCCATCAAAGAATCTACGTAAGCGGAGTCAGCTGACTGCAGTGGAACCTCTTTCTTGGCTGCCCGCCGGGAAAACAATTCTGCGAGGGCGCGCGCCCCGAAACGCTGGGAAGTTCCCCCCGCCATTTCAATCCAGGGGGAATCAAGCAGCAGTCCTGCCACTTGATCCCGGTGTCGGTTCACCCAATAGGCAGCAGTAAGCCCCCCGGTTGAATGACCAGCCATAACTAGAGGTAAATCTGGATGGTCTTCCCGTATTACTTCTAAAGCCGCATAAATATCTAGGTCGTAAGAAACAAGATCATCCGTCCAGCCAAAGGTCTGCCATTTCCGCAGCGAACGCCCGTATTTACACAGGTCAATTGCGTAAAATGCTCCCCCTGCCAGGGAAATATGGCGCGCCAGTTCCCGCTGGAAGAAATAATCATTCCAACCGTGCAAAAAAAGACAAATAAAAGTGGGGGTAGTGGGAGTTCCGGTAATCATCCAAGGATCCTCGGCGGGCAGATTCCTGACTACGGTAGCGCACAATTCGCCCTCTTCATCGCGAGGAAGCTCTAAAGTGCGTGCTTGAAAACCTTTACCGAGGATATCTGATACCCATTTCCCTAGCGGCGCTGGCGCTGCTGGTGGCTGCGTAGGCAAACCTGCGACAGCTAAACCATTATTTTTCATCTTTTCCCTTTAATGACCATGTTTTCTCTGGTGTGGAGCAGAATTGCGTTCAATTTCGGTATTAACCTCGGCGATAGCTTCCGCCAAGGACGGACCTTGCAGATTCCCAATTCGAAAGACCTCCCAGCCGTCTAGGGAGCTATCCCCTCCGACCTTTTCAAATGCTGTCTGAACCTGATCGGTGAGCTGCCCGTCCCCAGGGTCAATAACGCCCTCTTCCTTCAGGAGAGCTTCGCAAATCCGTCCGCGATTATCTGACCACAGCAGCACTGCGTCTTGTCCCACCAGTGAAGAAATAGATTGCAAGCCTTCGGCATCTTTTTGCAGCAGCTTTATCTCGCTGACCGGCTCGTTTGATTGTGCCTGTACTTCGTGACTCTCTAAACCTTGGGCATTATCGTCTCCACCAGGAGCATCTTCTTCACCGGGGCGCTCTTCAGCAGCAGCAACCCGGTTTTCCGGGGTATCTAACTCTGTAGACTCTGATATCCCCTGCCCATTATCCGCATCTGAAGTTACCTCAGTATCACTCTCGTCCTCGGAAACAGTTGGAGGAACCGGCGGGGCAGGCGGAACCAGGGTAATCTCTGGGTCTTCAGCGCAAGCAGCATTGTCATCAATATGCCAAGAAATCTGCGGAGCTGGGGCACGATGTCCCCCAATCTGGGGATGCGCGTAGCTGATATTGCTGGGGGTGAGCTGCGCGACCTCTAAAAAGCGTCTCCCATTGGACATTTGTCGCGAAGAAACCTGATGGATTTCCAGACCGGAACTGCGCAACACCCCGAGCGCCGAATAGCAAGCCTCATCTATTTCTCCTACCACCAGGATTAACCGAGGACCTGGTTGCGTGGTGGGGGGCATGGCTTCGCGGAACTCTGCCCAGCCGGTTTGGAAAGCTTGCACTCCCCCGGGATATTGACTGGCTAAATCCATCCATCCTTGCCCGGATACCTGCCCGAGACGAGAAATCGCCGCTACCAAACTCACCGGGTCTAGTCGAGAGAGCACTTCTACCGAAACAACCTGACCAGAGGCATCTAGCGCGGTCAATGAATGCGGACCAGTTCCAGATTGACCATCGTTTCCTGCCCATGCAACCGGAAACAAAGGACGATCAATTACCTCTAGCACCTGCGAGCGGATAGATTCCAGCACATCCATCTCTAATCCATGCCCTACCGGCGTGCCAAACTGTGCCGGTATTAGGCGACCAGATTCCAGTTCAAAAAGTGCCATCGATTCACCGCTCCCTGCTTTTCTTAAGGATGTTTACTCCATTGTGTCACGGATATCCGCTGAGACACTCGTTTCCGCGCCGAGACTGACTCTAAGATTTATTTTCTGAGGACGTGCCGGCGCGTTTTGTAGCGTTCTTTAGAGCGGTGGCGCTGGGAGCTGATAGTAGCTGCGCCAGGTGAACACCGCCGTGACCAGCTAAAGTTTCTGCTTGGGTGCGGCAAGAAAAGCCGTCCGCCAAGAAGACAGCGTCCGGGTTGGCTTTTAACTGGGGTAGGAGGGCGTGCTCGGCTACCGCCAACGACATCTGGTGATGGGCAGCTTCCATTCCGAAATTTCCGGCCATGCCGCAGCAACCTTGCAGTTCCACCAGATTCGCGCCAGTTTTCTCGATTAGGGCGCGATCGGCTTCCCAGCCCATTACTGAATAGTGGTGACAGTGCGGTTGAGCGACTACTTTCACCCCGGTGAGGTCAGGTAAGCGCAGGTCGGGACAGTTAGTGGTTATGAATTCCGCAAGAGTAAAGGTAGCTTCCCTAACCATTAGGGCGCGTGGGTCAGCTGGGAGGAGTTCTAAGAGGTCATCTCGTAGCACCGCGGTACATGAGGGCTCAATTCCCACAATCGGGATTCCATTAGCGGCAAGCGGCCCCAAACGTTCAAGAAGTCTTTCGAGGTGTCTGCGTGCCCCTTTAAGTTGCCCGGTGGTAATCCAGGTCAGCCCGCAGCAAGCATCTGGGGGCGCCAAAAACACCTGCCAGCCTGCCTCACTGAGCAGTCTAACTGCGGCTTTGACTCCGCGTTGGTCTAGTCCCCGCGAAAATGAATCTGCCCAAATCACCACAGGTTTAGAGGTTGAAGACGAGGTAGTGCGCATTTTTGCTGACATGGGAAGCCGTTTTTTCCCTGCCCCTATTTGACGCTTAGGATACTGTTTTTCTAAAGAACGAGTAGCAAATCGTGGCAAAGCACGAGAAGTATCCAGGTGAAGCAGCTTTAGCGCCACCTGGGTTAGCGGGCGAATCTTGGTAGCCAAATTAGCCAGTTGCGCCGCTCCCGGAATCTTTGCCATCAGCCGCAGCCAACGCGGCAACCATCCCAAGGCATAATGGGAAAGCGGACGCGGCCGTCCCTGGTAGCGCCGGAATAAGGTTTCGCTTCGCCACTTTGCCATATCTACCCCGGCAGGACAATCCGCAGAACAAGCCTTACACGCAAGACATAAATCCAGCACCTGCCAGATTTCGGGGTCTGACAATCCGTGAATTAGTCCCCCATTGGTGGCTTCTTGCAGGATACGCGCCCGGGCGCGAGTAGCGTCCTGTTCCCGCTGGCTTGCTTGGAAAGAAGGACACATGAATCCGCCAGCCGCGCTGTTATCGGCGCGGCATTTTCCCACCCCGGTGCATCGATGGAAAGCGTCGGTAAGGCTGCCGGCGTCCTCGGAAAAAGCAAAACCTTCCGGGTTTGCTTTCAGGGCGTGTGCCTGGGTACGCCGTACGTTTTCTGCCACCCCATCCGGACCTGCTGGGCCGGTCAATACCCCAGGGTTCATCAGATTCTCAGGATCAAATAAGGCTTTCACCTGCGAAAATAAACCTACGGCTTCGGGGGAATACATCTCGGGCAGCAGCTCAGAACGCGCCCGACCGTCCCCGTGTTCCCCGGAAATAGAACCACCGTATTTTCCGACTAGCTGCGCGGCGGCAAATAAGAAATCTCGCGATTTACCTAGTCCCGCGGCACTTCCCAGGGGCATATTGAGCCGTACATGTACGCATCCGTCCCCAAAATGCCCATAGAGCAGCCCATCCAACCCGAACTTTCCTAGCAGCTTTTGAAAATCCTGCAAATAGGCGGCCAAATTTTCAGGTGGTACTGCCGCGTCCTCCCAACCTGGCCAGGCCTGGTCACCTTTAGGAGTTCGTCCTCCCAGTCCCGCTCCATCTGCGCGAATCCGCCAGAGAGCAGCCGCATCGGTGCCGGGAGGATAAATCATGACTGCATTCCCGCTCGCCCCGGAGGCCGCTGCGAGTTCGCGCGCCCGTCGCATAGTCGCGTCCTCATCTAGACCTTCTCCGCCGACCTCGCACAGTAGCCAGCCGCTACCTTGGGGCAAATCTGGGACTGCGCCCGAGCCTTTATGTTTGCGCACTACTTCCACTAGCCGAGCATCCATACCCTCCACTGCCAGGGGTTTTAAGGGCAGGATTTTAGGTACGGCGGCGGCAGCGGCAATCATATCGGGGAAACCTAACGCTACCAGCACGGGAGCTTTGGGAAGCGGTACGAGGCGCACGGTTGCCTGAGTGAGAACCCCCAAAGTACCCTCGGTTCCAGTCAGGAAAGGGGCGAGGGCACAGCCATTTTCTGGTAGCAGGTGTTCCAGGGAATAACCAGATACTTGCCGCCCAAAGCGTCCAAACTCGGTACGGATAGTAGCTAGATTAGCTTCTACCAGGGATTTTAAGCCGGGAATTTGTTTGATTTCTTCGCTTTGCGAGGACGAATCTTGCAGGGGAGCTAACCCGGCATTTTGCGGGGTCTGCCCGGCGATAATCTCGCGCCCTAACCCATCGATTAACCGCAACTCTAAAACGTTATCGGAGGTGCGCCCATAGGCGGTGGCGTGCGGCCCGCAAGCATTGTTACCAATCATGCCGCCGATGGTGCAGCGAGAAGAGGTAGACGGATCGGGTCCAAATCGTAAGCCGTATTCCGCGGCCGCCTGCTGTAACTGGGATTGGACTACCCCTGGTTCTACGATGGCATAACGCTTTTCGGGATTAATTTTTATGATTCGATTCAAGTGGCGCGAGTAGTCGATTACTACTCCCGGGCCAATCGCATTTCCGGCACACGAGGTACCTGCTCCCCGCGCCGTCACTGCTACCCGGCATTCCCGAGCAGCCTGCAGCAGTATCCGCAGATCGTCTTGATCTAATGGGCAGGCAATAAGTTTGGGAGGAATCCGATAGTTTGAGGAATCCGTGGCATAGACGGCACGGTCAGCGCGGGAATCTAGGAGTTCTCCGCGAAATTTTTCGCGCAAGATAGAGCGAAATCTATGGTAGTCACCTGCTTTGATACCCATGATTCGCCTTTCGTCACTTCTGTGCCTAATCCTATCGGTTTCCGGCTTACCCCCTAAAGCGTGTTTCATTCCCAGACCCCTGGCGCAGTGCGTTTTTCAACAGCTAGCAGATTTGTTGAACCATGAGCGAATAACTGTCACGTAAACAAAGTAAATGAAGTGTCAGAAATAATAATTTCTGACACTTCCGGGCGACAAGCCTGACACTTAGAGTATTTTACCAGGTAATACCGCCCTTCTAACTGTCAGGGTCATCTCCGGAACCCGAACTGAGCCATTTTTCCCACCCCGGTACTACCCGCCAAACAACCCAGCGACCTTTGCGTCCTCTGCGTAAAAACCCCATCTCTTCCAGACCACTTAAGTCACCATGCCCGCTAGGACGAGACACCCGGAATCGCTCCGCCACCATCTGCGCCGTCCACAGCATTTCTGGCTCCCCCCGAGATTCCAACAAAATATCGATTTGCCGATTATTCAAGTCGGCGCGATCTTTCAACCCTTCTTTAAGCTCTGCCGCCTGACGGCGATCATCCGCTAGGTATTTCTCCAGATGCTCCACAGCTCTGCAAAGGATTTTTAGCTGATAAATAAAAAAATACGTAAGATCTCCGTCGTCATATTCTACATTCAAAAAAGCCCGCGCATACTGAGCAGGCGCTTGCTTTAGTAATGAGGAAACCACCAAAAATCTGGCTGCCGGAAAACCTGCTTTCAGCAACATCCAATAAAACAGGGATCGTGCAGTTCTCCCGTTGCCATCAGCGAAATAGTGATCATACCCCATCATGAAATGTACAACCATCGCTTTCAACAGCGGGTGCATCCACGGCTCAGGATTATTTATGAAGTCGCACAGCTCCTGTATTCGGGCAGGTAACTCGCTTGCCAGCGGCGGAACATAAATAATCTGATTCGAGTCTCCAAATATCTTTACCCGGTCATTCTGATCAGACTGTACCGTGCCCGCATCGCTTGCTATCTCTAAAGTCCCCTCCGTAACGGTACGGTGTAGGTCTTTAATAAAATCGGGAGTAGCCTCACGATCCAGCAAGTCCTGCAAATTCTCCATCGCCAAATAGTTATTAACTATCATTCTTTCGCTGATATCTTTAGGCTCACGGTTTTGTTCCAACAGCTGCCGGGCAACCCGCCGCGAGGTAGATGCCCCTTCTAACTGGGCAGAATAAATGGCTTCATCGGTCAATCCGTTGTAAATGAACTTGTGACGCTGATACGAAGATACGCTCGTGTCCAAACTAGATAACTTTTGACCCAAGAAGTAACATTCTCGAGAAATAAAAGCGGGAAGGCAATAACGGAAGGGCCTTCCCGACTGCTGCCTGAGGGCAATAGGGATTGCATTATTTTCCCGCTGCAACCGAACAATCCCCCACCATTGAGAAATATTTAAATCAAAGGGAGGGGTTTGGTGGCGAAACTTATCCCAAGGGTCATAGGGCTCAAGAGAGCTTTTCCCCAAGGCTGCAGCAAGATTACCGCCGAGGGTTTTTGTGGCACTGGCAAACTCCTCAATATAGTCAGGAGGCATCGCGGGAGTTTTCATATCTCCACCCTAACAAATGAAGTGTCAGAAATAATTATTTCTGACACTTAAGGGCGACAAGCCTGACACTTAGAGTATCTATCCAGGTAGACTCCGTCCCGAAGTGTCAGCCAGAATTATGCCCTATCAAAGAGGACGCAGAATACTGGTCACCAACAGTGCGTTAGAGCGTAAGGACTAGCGGCGCTATTAGATACCAAGAGGGGCTAATGCTCATTGGGTATTATCACCCGAGCAGACCTGCAGGGGCGAGAAATAAAAATGGATTCAGGCTTACCTGAATCCATTTTTTACTATTACCGCCGTTACTTCTTGTTGCGACGTTGGTGACGAGTTTTACGCAACAGTTTACGGTGCTTTTTCTTTGACATGCGCTTGCGGCGCTTCTTAATAACCGAGCCCACTAGGCCCTCCTTTTGCTTCTTGGTGCGCCCAGGGCGCAGATAAAACCAGAGAGTATTTTTCTTGCCCTACTATACAACACCTGAGCGGATACTAACTATTGGCTACGCCGGAGGTCTGTTCCCAATCGCCAAAACCTTGCCCCATCATCTGATCTACCGCAGCGGTAGGTACTCTAAATGATTTACCCACCCTGACTGCGGGAATATCGCCAGCGTGAATCATGCGGTAAACCGTCATTTTGGACACGCGCATCAAATCCGCGACCTCTGCCACTGTCACGAAGCGTGGAGCTTGCTCCTGTGCCATAACTGTTCCGTCCTGAGTTTTAATCCATGCCGGTTTGGGGGCTGTCTACAAATTTTAAGTCGTTTACCTAGAGAATCTGGGCGCTCGACATCTATCTATAAAAATACCCCATGAAGCCCACTTTTCTCAACTGTCACAGGATGCTTACTAAAAAATCACTAACGTTTTAAGTTATCTACAATGTCTTGAAGAAACATTTACTATAAATAAACTTTTTCGAGGACGAAACAACAGTTTTCCCTACCCCCAAATAACCCCGTAGAAACGATTACCGCTCCTCCTAACCGAAACTAGCAACTGCGCGCTAATATCAAGGCAGGATAGATTGCTAGAAATACGCTTAAAAAACAGGAGGTGTGATGGCAAAGCAACAGCGCAAAAGCAAGCGCACCAGATTTAAGCAATCAATAGACCACTTAGCCCGCACCTCCCCCGCGCGCCTAGTGCTAATACTTTTCGGTGCAATCATCCTGGTAATGACCTTGTTGCTATCCTTACCGATTGCCACCACGACCGGAAAACCCGCCAACCTGGTAGACGCTATATTTACCTCTACCTCCGCGGTTTGCGTAACCGGACTGACCGTAGTCAATACGGCCTCGTACTGGTCCCTATTTGGACAAATAGTAATTATCCTCGGAATTCACATCGGTGGTCTGGGGGTAATGACCCTGGCATCTATCTTGGCGCTAGCGGTCTCACGCCATATTGGACTCACCCAACGCATGTTGGCAGCAACCGAAAAAACCGCCTCCCTCGGAAAAGTTGGCGGTCTTATCCGCACCGTGATAGTAACCTCTCTAACCTGTGAATTTATTCTTTTTATTGCTCTACTTCCCCGGTTTATAACCCTAAACGAGTCCATTTCCTCAGCAATCTGGCACGCCCTATTTCAATCAATATCAATCTTTAACAATGCGGGATTTATCAACCTCCCCGAAGGCATGCAAGCCCATCTTGGCGACTGGTGGATGGTTAGCCCAATAATCCTCGGAACTTTCCTGGGAGCCCTCGGTTTTCCAGTGATGCTAGACCTAAAAGAGAACTGGCGTTCCCCCCATCGCTTAACTTTGCACTCGAAACTAACCATAACTACCTATACGGCAGTATGGGTGGTTACCGCAGTGGTAATCGCGTTCTCAGAATGGAACAATCAGGGCACATTCGCCGCTATGAGCACCGGAGATTCTCTCCAAACCTCCATCCTGTTCGGCGTAAACTCTCGTTCCTCCGGAATCAGCACCATCGACGTGGGACAAATGACCAGAGGAAGCTGGTTCCTATTAGATGTGTTGATGTTTATCGGTGGCGGATCGGCCTCTACCGCCGGTGGCATTAAAGTATCAACCCTGGCGGTGATGATATTAGCAATAATTGCCGAGGCGCGTGGCGACCGGGATGTGGAAGCATTCCATCGGCGCATCCCTCCCTCGGTAGTGCGCCTATCGGTAGCAGTTACCGGTCTGGGAGCAATAATCGTTGTGACCGCAATCTTCTTCTTACTGTCAGTAACCGATTACTCGATGGACGTAATCGGATTCGAAGTAATCTCTGCCTTTGCCACCGTAGGACTATCAACCGGAATTACCCCCGATTTACCAATAATCGGAAAATATTCCCTAGTAATCCTAATGTTTGCTGGTAGGACTGGTACTATGACGGTCGCGGCGGCGCTCGCGCTGCGCGAGCGCCGCCGAGTTATCAGAATGCCCGAAGAACGCCCCATCATCGGATAATCCAGGCAAAAATCTAGGTTAATACCCAAAAATCTAGCGAAAACTGACCTTAAAACAGCAACACCCGTTAGAGCTGCCACAAAGAGAAAGTAGGCGCTAAGAACAATCCTCGTCTCGTCCTCGTAAATTCCTAAATCAAAATCCTGACAAAAAGCAGGCTAAGGCATCTGCGCGAACTGCTCCAAAAGTTCAGCATCACCGGACACAATAATAATGTCATTGGCATCAATACGAGACTGCGGAGAGGCGTACTCAAATGGCTGTCCCGCAGACAGTACCCCAATCACCGTAACCCCATACTTCGAACGCAAATCCAACTCCTCCAAAGTAAAACCATGACAAACCTTAGGAGGACGCATTTTCACCACCGAGAAGCCCTTACGATCCATCTCGATATAGTCCAGCATCTTGCCACCCACCAAGTGAGCAGTACGCACACCGGCATCATATTCCGGATAAACCACATGGTGAGCCCCAATCCGCTTCAAAATAGAGCCATGCTCTAGCGAAGTGGCTTTCGCCCAAATCGAAGCAATCCCCAAATCCACCAGATTAGCGGTGATAAGCACCGATGCTTCCAAGGCGGTTCCTACCCCCACCACTGCGGCTTGAAAATCAGTCGCCCCCAATTGTTCGAGCGCCTCCGCACTGGTAGCGTCAGCTTGAACTACCGGAAGTCGCGACTGCCATTGGGTAACAATCCGCGGGGACTTCTCTACAGCTAAAACCTCACGATCCAGACTGTCTAAAGATGCCGCCACTGCCGATCCGAAACGTCCCAGACCAATAACGAGCACTCCAGAAGTGCCGGAATCCCGCTTAGCCATATACGTCCTCCTTATGTTCCCAGACGTAGATAGTTACGCCATATGCTTCCAGCCTACCGCGCAACAACCGTTGTTAGGACACCCGCGCTAGAGTTAAAGCATGGCCAAGGTAAAAACTAGCTATCAATGCTCCGAATGTGGCTGGCAATCCAGCAAATGGTTGGGACAATGCCGCAACTGTAAGGCTTGGGGAACTTTAGAAGAAACCGTACCCTTAGAAACTGCCAACACCCAACCCGGTAAAATTGCAGGCAAAACACCTCTCACTAAAGCCCTTCCAATCCGTGAAGTTGATATTGCTGACGCTAGATTTATCCCCACCGGAATTGGGGAACTTGACCGGGTGCTGGGCGGCGGTCTGGTGGCAGGATCCGTGGTGTTACTAGCAGGTGAACCGGGGGTTGGTAAATCAACCCTGTTGCTAGATGTAGCTGGAAAAGTTGGCTCTTTTTGGAAAAACAAATCAGTTCTATATATAACCGGGGAAGAATCGGCAGCCCAAGTCCGTCTGCGAGCCCAGCGGATTGATGCTCTCGCTGACAATCTACTGTTAGCTGCGGAAACAGAACTAGAAAACGTTTTAGGGCATATTGATCAATGTTCTCCTGCCCTAGTAATCGTAGATTCGGTACAAACAATTGCTTCTGCCCAGGTCAGCGGGCAAGCCGGGAATGTCACTCAGGTGCGCGCCGTCTGTCAAGCGCTAATAGAGGTAGCAAAGAGTCGCGGAATCCCGATTCTGCTGGTAGGACACGTAACCAAATCCGGTGGAATCGCCGGGCCGCGCGTCCTCGAACATTTAGTTGATGTCGTAACCCAATTTGAAGGCGATCGCCACACCCGTTTACGACTACTGCGAGCGGTAAAGAATCGCTATGGCGCCACCGATGAAGTTGGCTGTTTTGAACTGGTTGAACGAGGAATTATTGGGTTAGAAGACCCTTCGGGACTATTTCTTTCACAAACCTCCTCACGGGTACCTGGTACTTGCGTGACCGTGACTTTAGAAGGGCGACGCCCTATGCCTACCGAGATTCAAGCCCTGGTTTCCCCGCTAGTCTCGGGAGGGTCGGCTCGGCGTACCACCTCGGGACTAGAATACTCGCGAGTAGCAATGACCCTCGCGGTATTACAGTCTCGCTTACGCCTGGCACTATCCAACTGTGATGTGTATGTTTCTACCGTAGGGGGAGCAAAAACCAGTGAACCGGCAGTTGATTTGGCGGTGGCGTTAGCGATTACCAGCGCCGCCCAGTCGCGTCCTCCCCTAGAGAAAATGGTGGCTATCGGAGAAGTGTCCCTGACAGGGGAAATCCGCGCCACAGTAGGGTGCGGGAGGAGATTATCCGAGGCAGCGCGGCTAGGTTTTAGCCATGCCCTAATACCTCGCATAGGAGCCGAGGAAGTTTCCGCACCCAAGGGAATGACCCTACATCCGGTAACCAACCTGGCAGAAGCAGTTATGACCGCCCTCCCAGCGGAGGGAACTACTTCAAGGTAAAGACTGCTTTAGCTTCGGTTATTTCTTTATCGTTAAGGACGGGAATCGCCTGATAGGTTCCCGCTTGCGCTAAATCGCCCTTATCGCAGCCATTCCTGACTTTGCCATCCCAAGTTAAAGTACTGTTATATTCCACGGCAGTTCCCAGCAACAATGGCTGTTCCTGCGCGCTACCTTGGCATTTCCAAGATTGCCAAACCGTATCTTGACCGGTAACAATTTTTACCCCCACCTTGTCTGAAGCTCCATTCATGGTGCAGGGTTGATCGCCTTTAGTGTTACGTAAAACTATCTTGAAATTGACTGGGGAGCCAACCTGATTCTCTGCTTTTTCTGGCTGTAACTTATATGCAATGTTATTCATATCGCAAGTAGTAGGTTGGGTTACCAGCTCTTTCGTCGTTTGCTCCGCTTGGGCACGCTGCTGAGTATCATCCGCCGCCTGCATCCATGCCCAGGCAAAACGAACAACGAAAACCACTAAGGCAACTAATATTGCCAGGATTAAAAGGGCGACTACCCGGCGCACCCAAAATGTTGCTTGCGAGGGGCGCCCATTAGTATTACGGCGCTGGCGACGGTCTAAATTCATGCCACCAGGTTACCGCACGTGCTTAGGCAGAAACCGGATTGGCACCACCCGGAGCGCTATTTCCACCCGGCTTTCCCTCGTCGCTATCATCAATCATGCACCAGGATTCCACAAGTAACGCGACTATTAACAGCAAAGCATTAGCCAATGCCAACGCAATAACCTGGGCGGCAAAAGAACCCGCAATTTCGGTATGACGTATCTGGAACACCAAAATCAGTTGAGACAGCAGATAGCCTAAAAACAGGGAGGCCCAAACCGCAGATGCTTGGGCAACCAACGCCACCAAGGGTGCTTTTGCCAACTGAATCCAAGAAGATTTTCCCTCTCGTAAACGTTTAACTGACTGTCCAAAAATCCCCAAAACAATCGCGCCACAAAACACAATAACCGTTAAAACTGGGCTGAACTGTAAAGGAGTTCCCCCCATTTTCAGCGCTAAATCACTGAGAAAATAGCCGACTATTAGCGCAATCGCTCCTAGAAACAGTAGGGATAGTCTGCTAAGCGGTTTCATAGGAGCCTATCCCCTATCTGCCGGGTCAAGAAACTCGGTAGGTTGATCAGTAGAATCGTTTTCCGGTTTCACTATCGGAATTGCTCCGGTAGTGGTAGGACGTAAAATCGAACGTCGCTCTACTGTAGGAGTATCGTGCGGGTCGCTATCATCAGCGCGAGATAAATCCTGTTCTGTAATTTCTAGACTGTCAGGGCGGGGCGGATTCTCCAATGTGGGAATCGGACCGGTCACCAGTCTGCCGGCGTGACGACCACTGCCGTATTCTGCTTCTTCCTCAACCTGTTCGGTATCGCTACCGGCTTCCCGGTTTTGATCTTCGACAGTCTTAGGCTGACTATCACCGCCCTGAACAGCACTTTCAGCAGGATTTTCTAATCTGCACTCCTCTTCCATTAAAGGCGCAGGAACGGCATTTTCCCAGGAGTTTTCCTCCAAATCCTCCGGACATTCTGCTGGTTTAGTGATATTTGGGACTGAAGATAGCTGTTCATCGCCTGAGAACTGGCAAGGCGCGGAACTGGGAGAAACAGATTGCCATATCGGCTGCGCAGCATCCTGCGATAGGCTGCTTTCATCTGCTGGTGGCAGCTCATTCAAATACTGTTCACTGCCGGTTTTTTCTCCAATAAAAAACGCTTTTATCCGCTGCCAAATACTCTTTTTCTTTACTTCTTGTACTGGAGAGGAATTATCCCAGTTATCAGGAGGATTGGGTGCTTTAGAAACAGAATCTTCCCCCGCACTGATATCCGCAATATCGGCTTGTGGAGCGTTCTTTGCCGGTATTCCCTCATCTAATATCACTGGTTGCTGGGGAATTTCAGTATTTAGGCGCGGCAGCGGCTCCGAAGAGACCGGAGTGGGCAGTGCCGATGAATCGTTACTAACCGCGGGGATGGGGGGAAGCGGCGAGGAGGTTACCGCGTCCTTATCCGAATCAGCAGCATCCTCCGAATCCAGTTGCGGGATTTCTGCACTGGGGTGCAGCTCGCGCGCATCATCTAAAACTCTGGGGGCTGCTGGAGGACGAGTAAGCGCTGACCAGCGAGGTAAGGGAAGCGCCCCGGAACCTGCTTCTGTTTGAGGATGCTCACTGCCCAACCAGTTGGGGTAAATCTCTTTAACGCCGTCACGATCAGCGGCATAGTCAGCAAGAACCACCACTTCTCCCGCGCCCGCAAGCTGGGCGGTAGGAGCAATTAGCGACCAGGGCAATAACACGAAGGCGCGTTTGGCGGCACGAGGATGCGGCAGCTCTAAACGTTCATCATCACTGGTCACGCCTTGATAATCAATAATATCTAGATCAAGGGTGCGCGCTGCCCAACGCTCGGTCCGTTTCCGCCCATGCTCGTCCTCGATACCCTGCAATAAATCTAATAAACCCAGAGGTGAGAGCATGGTTGAAACAATTATTACCGCATTTAGGTAATCGGGCTGCTCTTCCTGTCCAGCAGCGAGTACCGCACTGGTTCGCACCAGCGGTGAAACTTCAACAATCCCAACCCCGCTCGCAGCCGATAGCTGCGATATTACTTGCCGGAAAGTGTCGGAAACATTTCCGATATTTCCCCCCAGGGCAATTACTGCTTGCCGGGGCGAGGAAGGCACCTGTTCCAAGGGGCTATCTAGCCCCCCACCAGTCCTATCTTCCTGCTTAGATGGCTGCTCGGCGGAGTCATTTTCTTCCTGCGTACCATCGGTATTTGACGTATCGGAGTTATTCTGGTCGAACGGGATAATATCTTCTTGATTTGGCGAGGGCGCGGCAGCGGAAATCTCTTTAAGGTCTAGCAGCTCGGTGTCAGGCTGAGAATCTTCGACCTCTTCCGGCAGATAGGGTTTAAAGTTATCTAAACCTCGCCAGATGGTTACCGAGACATCTTCTTTTTCTACCCCCAGCGGTGCGTCTGGTTTATGCACACAAATCCGAACTGCCTGCACATTGGGAAGCGCTAGGGTTTCCTCGGCGATTTGGGCAGCCACTTTTTCTAGTAAATCTTGGGGCTCACCGCTAATGTTACGGCTAATAATGCCACTGACCTGCGAGTAATCAACCGTATCTGCCAAGTGGTCGCTGCGTCCTGCCGGCTGCATATCCAAGTAAATATCAGCATCAACTGAGAAAAGTTGCCCATCCTGGCGCTCATGGTCAAGCACGCCGTGTAGACCGCGTTCCTTAATACCGACCAGGCTGATGTGGTCGAAATACTGGAGACGTTCAGTGATTTCGTCGGGTTTTAGCAACATTTTACTTCCCTCCACAGTTGGCCGGCTGCGACCGCACTGGCTGAAGCCGCAACATTATGTACTCGCACTGCCCAAATTCCTTTAGCTGCACACAGGGCACTTACTGCCGTGGTTGCTGCTTCGCGTTTTAGTGCTCCGTCTTGCACCCCGGCAGGAATCTGGCTGTCACAAATCTTAGGTATCGCCAAGTCTAAGAATCGTTTCCTTGAAGCCCCGATAAGCAGCGGATAGCCTAGATGATGCAATCTATCGATATTTCCCAGCAGCTCCCAGGACTGTTTGGCAGTTTTGGCAAAGCCCAGCCCCGGATCAAGAATGAGACGGCGCATATTAACCCCAGCCTCTTGGCAGGCGTGAGCACGCTTGGTCAAACCCTGACAAACCCTGCCGGTAACGTCTCCTCCGTAATCACACAGGCTATCCATAGTTTTGGGGTTACCGCGCATATGCTGACAAATATAGTAGGCATTATTTTGTGCCACTACTTCCAGCATCTGCGAATCCTTCACCCCGCCCGAAACATCATTGATTATTTGCACCCCGAGCGCTATTCCCGCCTGGGCAGTGGAGGCATTTACAGTGTCTAGAGAAATAGGTAGCGGGTGAGAGGATTGTTGCCGATACCCGCGAATCACCGGCAGAACCCGGTCTTGCTCTTCGCTGGCACTAATCGCTTTAGCCCCCGGACGGGCGGATTCCCCTCCTATGTCGAGAATATCTGCCCCCTGTGCTTCTAGCTCCAGGGCATGAGCGATTGCTTTATCAGGGTCGTACCATTGTCCACCATCGGAAAAGGAATCTGGAGTTACGTTGATAACCCCCATGACTTTGGTGCGCCCGGGCGTAAAGAGGTCAGGAATCTCCAGAATCTGCATAGTTCTAGCCTACCCGTGATTAAAGCCCCTTGGTGTTTACTAGGAGGTCGAAACTGATTTTTCTGGTTCTTTAAGCCGAGAGCGTCCTCTGGGGAAAGTCAGTTTGCGCGAATCAGGGAGAGCACTTCTGCTCTACTACGTGAATCTGAACGGATAATTCCACGTAGAGCCGAGGTGGTGGTGCGTGCCCCCGGTTTTCTAATCCCCCGCATGGACATACATAGATGCTCCCCTTCGATTACCACTGCGACCCCGCGAGGATTTAGCTTTTCCATTAAGGCATCCGCCACCTGGGCGGTTAGACGCTCTTGCACCTGCAAGCGATGAGAAAAACCCTCGACCACTCGTGCCAGTTTCGACAATCCGGTTATGCGACCATCACGGGGAATATATGCCACATGTGCAACCCCAAAAAAGGGTAACAGGTGATGTTCGCATAGGGAGTAGAAAGGGATTCCCCGCACCATCACCAATTCGTCATCATCAACCTGGAACTGTTTTTCTAAAGGCTGTGCCGGATCGGTTAGCATCCCCGAAACAGCTTCTTTCCAGGCTCTGCCCATGCGGGCAGGGGTTTCCTGTAACCCTTCTCGGTCAGGGTCTTCCCCGATAGCGATTAGCAGGTCGCGAACCGCTTTTTCAACCCCCTCTTGGTTATAGCCCACCAGTTATTTACCTTCCACTTCCAGGTCTTTAGGAATCGGAGCGGTGCTTGGGGCGCTAGGTTCAGCAATCGGATGTCCGATTACAGCTCCGGGAACAGCCCCTTCTTTGCCGTATGACCATATTTCTCGCTCGGCTTGCCTAGTTACCGGAGCAAAAATATCTGTCAGCTCTTCTTCTAGCAAAGTTTCTTTTTCGATTAGGCGGGCGGCTAAATCGTCGAGGATACTGCGGTTTCGCGTCAGAATCTCCCAGGCTTCGCGGTTGGCACTATCCAGGAAGTTACGTACTTCTTCATCAATGGTACTGGCTACGGCTTCTGAATAGTTTCGGCTAGAAATCCCGTCACGCCCCAAGAATGGTTCACTGTCATCTTTCCCGAGTTTTACCGGTCCTACCTTATCGGACATCCCAAAATCGGTTACGAGGCGACGGGCAGTAGCGGTGGCCTTTTCAATATCGTTGGACGCACCGGTAGAGGGGTCAAGGAACACCAGTTCTTCAGCTACCCGCCCTCCCATGGCATAAACCAATTCATCTAACAGCTGGTTGCGGGTGCGCGAATAGCGATCTTCAGTGGGCATCACCATGGTGTAGCCGAGGGCGCGCCCACGCGGGAGTATCGTAACCTTGGTAACCGGGTCGGTATAACGCAAGGCAGCGGCACAAAGTGCGTGTCCGCCCTCGTGATAAGCGGTAACCAGCTTGTCGTGATCGTTCATTACCCGAGTGCGTTTTTGTGGCCCAGCAATCACCCGGTCGATAGCTTCATCAACTGCTCGCATATCAATCAAATCGGCATTAGAACGCGCAGTCAGCAGCGCAGCTTCATTAAGCACATTTTCCAGGTCAGCACCGGTAAAACCAGGAGTGCGTTTGGCAACCTGTCCCAAATCAACATCTGTGGTCATTGGTTTGCCTTTGGCGTGCACCTGCAAAATCGCTTTGCGCCCCTTGATGTCGGGCGCATCTACGTTTATCTGCCGATCAAAACGTCCTGGACGCAGTAGCGCCGGGTCTAGCACATCGGGACGGTTGGTGGCGGCTATCAAAATCACGTTAGTGTTTTCATCAAACCCATCCATCTCTACTAGCAGCTGGTTTAGGGTTTGTTCGCGCTCATCATTCCCGCCACCCATACCGGTACCGCGGTGACGACCAACAGCATCAATTTCATCAACAAACACGATTGCGGGGGCGGATTCTTTGGCTTGGCTAAATAGGTCACGTACCCGCGAAGCCCCCACACCCACGAACATTTCTACGAATTCGGAACCCGAGAGAGTAAAGAATGGTACCTTAGCTTCCCCAGCTACCGCTTTGGCTAGCAGGGTTTTACCGGTTCCCGGAGGGCCACACAGCAGCACGCCCTTGGGGATTCTAGCCCCCAGGTTATGGAACTTAGCCGGGTTAGCCAGGAATTCTTGAATCTCTCGTAATTCCTCTACCGCTTCATCGGCTCCCGCAACATCACCAAAGGTAATCTTGGGGGCGCTGGCATCAAGTTTCTTGAACTTCGATTTACCAAACCCCATAATGCCGCCGCCCTGCATTCTGGACATTGCCCACCAAATCAAGGCAAAGAAAAGCAGCAGCGGAATCATCATCTGGGCTAGGGCTGACCACCAAGAACCGGTGGGGAAAATCGAGTTATAGCCCTTTTTGAGGTTAGAGTCTTGAATCAGTTTGTTAATCTGTTCTGCTTGTGGCTGCACAAACGTGAAAGTAACTTCTTTGGCGGCACTTGGCGGGAATATCTGCGTATCCTGTCCCAGATTCTTTGGGGTGTATTTCTTTGAGAGCGTCAGTTTTACCTGCTGAGTACCATCATTAATCACTGCCCGCTGCACAGTTTTGCCTTTTAACAGCTCAATACCCTCGGAGGTATCGACCACTGTGGGCGCCATGGCTTGCGAGAATACCCAAAACACGGCAATCACGACAATCGTCGGAATTCCCCATTTGAGCCAATATTGCTTGTTACTATTCTTTTTCTTATTCGCCATTTATCGGTTTCATACCCTATTAGCCGGTGCCGCTAGGCGGCGTTGTCTCGATAGATTTAAGCCTAAACGCTTTGCGCCCTAAATGCTTACTTTGGTTCTTGTCACCCCAATTATTATGCTTTCGGCGCAGCGGTTTAATTAACTGAGGAAAAACTCCTACTGATAAACGTGAGGAGCCAGTGTACCTACGAAAGGTAGGTTTCTATACTTCTCTGCATAATCCAGACCGTATCCAATCACGAACTCGTCCGGAATATCGAAACCTATGTATTTCACCTCGACTTCAACTTTTGCGGCCTCGGGTTTACGCAGTAGAGCCGCAATTTCTACCGAGGCTGCACCCCGCGATGAAAGGTTGCGGGTGAGCCAATCCAAGGTTAGCCCCGAGTCAATCACGTCCTCTACGATAAGCACATCTCTGCCGGTCAAGTCGGAGTCTAAATCTTTTAGAATCTTCACTACCCCAGATGATTTAGTAGCAGCTCCATAGGATGAAACTGCCATCCAGTCTATTTCGGCAGGAGTGTGGATAAGGCGAGCCAAATCAGCCATCACCATGGTGGCTCCCTTTAACACTCCCACCAGCAGTATTTCGCGTCCTCGATAATCTTCATCGATTTTTTTCGCCATTTGAGCGAGCTTATCTTTAATTTCTTGCTCGCTGATCAATACCTTTTCGAGCGCATTGCCCATATCGTTTGCGTCCATTTTCCCAGTTTATCCTTTTGATTTTGTTCGATTCTGCCTAAATGAAAGCTTATAACTGCCTTTTGTTCGCGAACATACTACCTGACCAGGCAACTGAATCGGACCGGTTCCCCGGCGGGCAGTCGCTAAAAAGTCCACGGCATCTAGCTGAACTTTCCGCAGGTCTGAGGCGCGCGCACCAGCCGTAAGCGCCGCCAAGCGCCACACTCGTTTACGGATAGCTGCCGGTTGGGAAAGAAGTTCTTTGGTTTCCACTGCCACCGTCCCCACCTCGTCCTGACTGGTTTTGTTAAACCATTTTTCAGCGAGGGCATCTAAAGCATCAAGGTCTTCTTGTAAAAGCAAAGCAGTACGCGCGAGGGCGGGACGCGGATCAACTCTTAAAGCTTTTTCGAGGGCGGGTAGCCCAAGATGTCGTAAAGCAGCGCGACGCAATGGGTTTCCATCTGCTGCCTGTACCGGCCCATCTGGATAGTTAGACGGGTCGTCGATATAGGGCAAGCCCCACTGTTTACAGGCAGCGACAGTATCGGTGCGCGGTAGGTCTAACAGGGGGCGTAAATACCCGGCTCTCTTGGCGCTATGCCCGGTAGCTACGCCCTTTGGTTTTATGGTTTCAAAGGGGCGCATTCCGCAAATCGAACGCGCTCCACTGCCACGTATCAGCCCTAATAGAACGGTTTCTGCCTGATCGTCACGGGTGTGCCCTAATAGGATAAATACTTCCGATCCTATTTTCCCGTAGTATCTAGCTTGCTTCTCCAACGCGAGGTAGCGCGCTTTACGTGCCGCGCCCTCTTTACCACTGCCGTTTTCTTGGGCGGAAAGCTCTAATAGGGCGATATCTGCGTAGCCGAGTTCCTTGAGGGTTTGGCATACCTGCCTTGCTTGAAGCGATGATTCTTTGCGCCAACCATGATCTACGGTTACGCCTACCAGGTGAAAGTTTCTAGAGGAGGCAAGCTGACTACAGGCAGCAGCCAGTGCCAGGGAATCCGGCCCGCCTGAACAAGCAACTAGCAAGGTGGCGTGAGGATTAGTTTTTTCCAGACGCCTAAGATACGCCAATACGGCGCGCTGTACGCGCCCGCCAGCACCTGCCGGCACGCCCGGTAGCTCCTGTGCTTTCACAGGGATGCCAGTCCGTTTACAAAGTTGTCGATAGCGGCGCGGGCATTTTCCCCCGTTCCTTCTTTATAGGAATCAATGATTACGGCAAAGGTTAGGGTACGACCGGATTTTGTGGTCACTAGACCGGTTAAAGATCTGGCTCGCTGCAATGAGCCGGTTTTTGCCCGCACATTACCGGATGCGGCTTGCTGCGAATACCGGGTATCCAAAGTTCCATCTAGAGCCCCGATTGGCAGTGAGGACACTATGGGGCGTAACTGCGAGTCGCTGCCTGTTGCCGCTTTCTGCATGACTGCCGCTAACAGAGCCGGTTTGATCCTATCTTCAGTTGATAGGCCAGAACAGTCTTGATTAGCGAAATCTGCGCTCTCTAGATGCAGTTTTTTCAAGACTTTCTGCGCTGCTTTTATCTGTCCGGCAAAGTTAGTACCGGAACCAATTTTGGCTGCCGATGCCCGACAAAGCACCTCTGCCAGCATATTATTGGATTCTTTTAGAGTTTCGTGAACGATTTCGTGCAGGGCAGCACTTTTTACTTCCGCTAACATTGCTGCTTCTTTAGGCGCAGTACCGCGTTGAACCGCTTCGACACTAATCCCGTTATCTTTCATTCGCTGCGCGAATTGTTGGGCTGCTGAAAGCGCAGGATCAGGCAGGTATCCGTAGGATAGCTGCGGGTTCGCCAATCCGTTATTGATGGCTATGGGAGTGGGCTTACTTTCATATCTGTCGTTTCCTTGCGCTTTCCAGTTGGGAAGCGGATTTTGGTCTCCGAAAATGCTTTCATCTAGGAACAGCTGCGTGGTGCTGACTTTTTGCGCTTTGAGTTTCTTCGCGGTTTTAGCAGCTAAATCTCCCAGACCTGCATATCCAGAGATAGCGGCGGGATTGCCCGCATTGGGGGATAATAGCTGATCCCCGTTTCCTCGCAGGTACAGTTTCCCGGCTGCGAAATGGGTTGAGGTGGTGAAGCGATATTGCGCTCCGAGGGTATCCAATGCGGTGGCGGCGGCAATTATTTTAGAGGAAGAGGCGGGGGTCATCAGCTGGTTTCCGTTTATCTGGGCAATAGTCTTCCCGCTTGCGGTATCAATTACGACCGCTCCCGCTCTGGCGTTAGCATCCGGGGAAGCTGATTCCTGAGATTTATTGTCTACTCCGTGTTGTGCTTGACTAACTAGCTGATCCATCAGGGGTTTTAACTGTTCTGGCGTAACTTGATTAGCCTGTTCATTTATCCCTTTGGTAGCCTCGGCTTTCGTGGTGTTGAGGTCGATTTGGACGGTTTGCGGTAAATCTAGGGATTGTTTTTCTATTGTTAGGATTCCTGGAACCAGATTGTAAGCGTCGGCCACCGCATATCCGAGGCTTCCGATTACTAGGGCGACCAGAAGAATTAGCGGCAATAGGACGGATTTTCGCATTCTTCCCCTAGCTGACGAATTTTCAACGTATTCTTACAATATAAAAAGTAGATGCCATGACTTCGGCGGTAAATACTTTTGCCCCGATTGTCGCATATTTCGCTAAAAAGGCGGAAAGGGGAAAGGGAAATGGAATTTGACGTTACTATCGAGATTCCGAAGGGTAACCGCAACAAGTACGAGGTTGATCACGGAACGGGTCGTATCCGCCTAGACCGTATGCTGTTTACTTCTACTCGTTACCCTGATGACTATGGCTTCATCGATGGGACTTTGGGCGAGGATGGCGACCCTCTTGATGCTCTGGTGATTTTAGAGGAAAGCACTTTCCCGGGTTGCGTTATTCGTTGCCGTCCGCTTGGAATGTTCCGGATGCGGGATGAAAACGGTGGCGACGACAAGGTGCTATGTGTTCCGGCAGCAGATCAGCGGGCTTCGTGGCGTACCGAGATAGAAGACATTTCCGAGTTTCACCGCCTTGAGGTTCAGCATTTCTTCGAGGTTTATAAGGACCTAGAGCCAGGCAAATCGGTAGAGGGCGCGCATTGGGTTGGGCGCAAAGAGGCCGAGGAAGAGATTCGCCGTTCTCGTCAGCGTATGAAAGATTGGGAAGCGGAAAACGGCAAGAAGTATTTCGGACTGGTTGCCGATGTTTTCGACGGACATATAACCGAGTAGTTTTTTCTGTTAAGCACGCGAGAAACACCAAATAGCCTATATTGTGAGCTATTTCATACTTTACTGTTTCTCGCGTGTTTTTCTTTGTGACACCAGCTATAACACCTCGAAACTGCCGGTTTGATTAAAAATAAGCTTCAGCTTTCATCTTTGTTACACATGTTATTAATGTGAAATATGTTGTTAGAGATACTAAAGCGCGGTATTGTGACACTTAGCTCGACTTATAACTCCCAAAAGTCGCTCTAGGAGGATAGCTTATGAAGCTCCACGTATCTACGGAGCGTAAAGCCGGTAGGCGCGCGCTGGTAGTCTCGGCCAGTCTCGCCCTAGCAGCTTCCGCTTCAATATTTGCACCCGCTGCCTTTGCTTCACCTGCCGATGACAAGGTCGAAGCGGCCAAGGCGGCAGAAAATAGCGCTGCTAACTCAGTGGCAGACATTGAGGCTCAGCTGGTCAAGCTCAGCGCCTACACTCAAGATGTCCGCGATCAAGCAGAGGACGCAGAAGCCGGTTATAACGACGCCATCTCTAACTTGGTGGTTGCCAAAGAAACCGCTGACAAGACCGCGAAGGACTCTCAGGAAGCCAAGGGAAAAGTTGAGGAAGCCCGTAAAGCTCTGGGGGGACTAGCCCGCACGGTCTATACCACGCAAGGATCACTATCCTCGCTGACTCCTTATCTACATGCCGACGGTTTGCAAACTGTGGAAATGAGGAAGGTCTCCATCGAACTGTTCGGTTCGAAGGCGGATTCCCAGATGCAGACCTTCGACTCGATTGCCAAAGTTGCAAGCGTTTTGGAAGCGCGAGCTAAAGCGGCACAGAATGAAAAAGCTGAGGCAGCGCGGGATTTAAAAACTCAAAAGGAAGCTGCTGACAAGCTAAAGGCTGACACTGAGCAAAAGCTAGCTTCCCTGGGAGCTCAGCGTGAAGAGCTAGTGAAGAAACTAGCAGCTGCACGCGGTGTAACCGAGCAGGCAGAAAAAGAGCGCCAAGAGCAGATTGAGGCTGAACGGAAAGCCCGGGAAGAAGCCGCAAAGCAAGCTGCTCTAAAGGCTGCTGAAGAACAGGCAAAGCGCGAAGCAGCAGAAGCCGCCCGTAAAGCAGCCGAGAAGAAGGCTCGCGAGGAAGAAGCCGCTAAACGCGCAGAATCAAACCGGAAGTCTAAAGACTCTAAAGCTAATTCCAGCCAAAGAAAAAATAAGAGCAATACTGCTGGTAGTTCAGATTCCAAAGCAAACAATACCTCTGAGAAAACCTCCTCTGCTAGCCAGCATGGCTCTAGAGCTGGAGTAATTTCTTATGCTAAACAGTTCATAGGGGTTCCTTATGTTTGGGGAGGCTCGACTCCAAAGGGATTTGATTGCTCGGGACTTACCTCTTATGTCTATCGGAATGCTGCCGGAATATCTCTGCCTCGGCGGGCGATACAACAGCGTAGCGCCGGAACTATTATCCCCAAATCACAGGCTCAACCAGGGGATATGGTGAACTACCGCAGCCACGTCGGAATTTACCTTGGAAATGGCTATATGATTCACGCTCCCAAACCTGGAGATAAAGTCAAGATTGCCCGAGTTTACGGAAATCCAGTTTACGTTAGGGTGCTGTAGCCCCTTAGGCACATCCTCTAAAACTACAAATAGAAATGCCCGGTGGCGGCGCGGATGGTTTAATCCCCGCGCCGCCACCTTTTTACATATTCACTTTCATCAGCGCAGCAGGGCTATCCTCAGCATTCTAGCTGAGCTAGTTTCGAGCATTAACCTCAATTTTCAACCCTGAAAGTTAACAAGACGATAACAATTTCCCCAATTAGACTTCCATCAGAAAGCAAGATGAGGTAGGTTATCTCTATACATCGGAAACGTTTCCGATGGGACGCAAGTAATCACTTCCGTCTTTTACCAACGCTCCAAGGGAGGACGTTAATGAAAAGGAAAACTCGTATTCTAGCAGCAGCTGTTGCTGGAGCATTTGCGCTAACCGGTCTAGCTGCATGCGGATCTGGTTCTGACAACGCTAACGAAAAAGGCTCTGTTTCTTTCCTAAACTTCAAACCAGAAGCAGAAGAAGCCTACAAGAAAATTGCTAAAGCCTACACCGATGAAACCGGAGTAGAAGTTAAAGTCGTTACCGCAGCCTCGGGCACATACGAGCAAACCTTAAAATCGGAAATTTCTAAACCCAAGCCACCCACCCTGTTCCAGGTAAACGGTCCGGTAGGTTTAAAGACTTGGCAGAAATACACCGCCGATTTAACCGATGCAAAGTTCGCTAAAGATTTAAATGACCCCAACCTGGCTCTCAAGGGCGAGGACGGAAAGGTTTACGGCGTCCCCTTGGCGGTAGAGGGCTACGGCATCATCTACAACCAAGAAATCATGGACAAGTATTTTGCAATGCCAGGCGCCAAAGCCACCAAGATGGACGAAATCAACAACTTCGCCAAGTTGAAGGAAGTTGCTGACGATATGCAGGCTCACAAAGCCGACTTGGGAATCGATGGGGTATTCGCCTCTACCTCGCTAGCTAGCGGTGAAGATTGGCGTTGGCAAACCCACCTCTCCAACATCCCCATGTATTACGAATTGCAAGACGCTAAAGCGACCGATATCGCCAAAGCAGAATTCAAATACAACAAAGAGTTCAAGAACATTTTCGATCTTTACCTAACGGATTCTACCGTTGACAAGAAACTGACCCCCTCCAAGACCGTGACTGACTCCATGGCTGAGTTTGCTCAAGGGAAAGCTGCGATGGTACAAAACGGTAACTGGGCATGGAGCCAGGTAAAAGATGTTGAGGGGAACAAAGTTAAAGAAGATAAAATCAAGATGCTCCCCATTTACACCGGTCATCAAGGTGAAGAAAAGCAAGGACTGGCAGTAGGAACGGAAAACTTCCTAGCTGTTAATGCCAAAGCTTCTAAAGCTGACCAAAAAGCTACTATTGATTTCGCTAACTGGCTATTCACCAGTGCTAACGGCAAGAAATTCGTAGTTGAAGATCTTGGATTCATCGCTCCGTTCAAGAGCTTCAGCGCTAGCGAAACCCCCAATGATCCGCTAGCTAAGGAAGTTGCTGCTGCCTTAAGCAACAAAGATCGTAGCGTGGTACCGTGGTCGTTCACCATTTACCCCTCACAAAAGTTCAAGGATGGCTTCGGTCAGGCACTAGGACAATATGCTGCCGGAAACATGGACTGGAATGCGGTAGTAAAGAACTTCACTGACGGTTGGGCAGCTGAAAAGAAATAGCTAACCACCCTGCAGTAAGACAAATCGGGTGACAGCCCGGCTGGGAGGGGAGTAAAACTCCCCTCCCAGCAAACCTCCAAGCTATGCAGGACAAACAGCAGATTCTGATTTAATTAGTTTCAAAACTACAAGCAAAACAAGTTTCATCCTGAGACACTAACCATGATCAGGAAAAGGACAGACAATGAAGTCAAAGTTAAAATATTACTTCCCAATTTTCGTATTACCGACACTGTTGGCATTTCTTATTGCTTTCCTAGTGCCTTTTATTATCGGTTTTTTCCTATCATTTTGTGATTTCACCACCATAACCGATGCAACTTTTGTAGGAATCCAAAACTACGTCGATATATTCGATGGTCGTGACGGATTTACCTCTGCATTCATTTTTACAGTTATGGTGGTAATCGTATCTATCGTTTCGGTTAATCTGTTTGCGTTCGCAATCGCTTGGGTATTGACCCGTAAACTAAAAGGAACAAACTTTTTCCGGACTGTATTCTTTATGCCCAACCTGATTGGTGGCATCGTATTGGGCTACACCTGGCAAATCATTATCAATTCCATCTTGTCAGAATACGGAGCTACCCTCGTAAGTGACTGGAAATATGGATACCTAGGGTTAATCGTGCTGATTAATTGGCAGCTGATTGGCTATATGATGATTATTTATATTGCCGGACTGCAAAACGTACCCCCAGAGCTTACCGAAGCAGCAGAGATAGATGGGGCAGGTCGCTGGCAAGTGCTGCGTAACGTCACTATTCCCATGGTGATGCCCTCTATAACCATCTGTTTATTCTTAACTTTGTCAAACACTTTCAAAATGTACGACCAAAACCTGGCACTAACCAATGGTGCGCCCTCCGGTAAAACCGAGATGGTCGCCCTTAACATCGTAAATTCCATGTTTGCCGAGGTAGGGGCAGAGGGCGTCGGTCAAGCTAAAGCCGTAATTTTCGTAGTAGTCGTGGTAGTTATCGCCATGTTCCAGCTGCGGACCACCAGAGCAAGGGAGATTGAAGCATGAGCGAAGTAAAAGCACCAGCTCCCCTACCCTCAACAGGAATGAAAATGAAAGAAGATAAAAAAGGAACCAGCCCGGTCACCAAAGCCCTGCTTTACGTGATCTTAATTGCTCTTACCTGCATATTTTTAGGGCCGATTCTGTTCGTTGTTATGAACTCGTTCAAATCGAAATTTGAGCTATCGAACAGCCCCTTCTCCATTCCCCTCGGAGATTCCTTCGTAGGTTTACAAAACTACGTTACCGGTCTGCACCTATCGAATTTCTTCAGTTCGATTTTGTGGTCTTTCGTAATTACTATCGGATCGGTGGCGATTATAGTAATGCTTTGCGCTATGACTGCCTACTACATCACCAGGGTTAAGAGCTGGTGGACGAGCGCCCTCTACTATATTTTTGTTTTCTCGATGGTAATTCCATTCCAGATGGTAATGTTCCCCACCGTACAGGTATCCAGTCTGCTCCGCCTGGATAACCCGCTCGGATTAATGGTGCTTTACCTCGGGTTTGGAGCCGGTTTGAGCGTATTCATGTTCGCCGGATTCGTAAAATCAATCCCGATTGACATTGAAGAAGCTGCCACCATTGACGGTTGTAACCCTCTTCAAACCTATTTCCGAGTAGTCTTACCAATGCTAAAACCCACTGCCATTACGGTAGCTATCCTCAACACCATGTGGGTCTGGAATGACTTCCTGCTCCCCAATCTGGTGTTAGGACCGGGCAGTAGCTATCGAACCATCCCCATTGTGGTGCAGTTCCTGCTGGGATCGAACGGAAACCGCGATATGGGTGCTTTAATGGCTATGCTGGTACTGGCGATTATCCCGATTGTAATCTTCTACATTTTGATGCAGAAATACATTATCGAGGGCGTCGCTGCCGGGGCTGTAAAAGGCTAAAACTTTAGCAGGGTTTGGGGCGAAACATCTCAAGTTTTCGCCCCAAACCCTGTTTTTATTTCCACCCGATATAATTTCAATACCTACTTTTATTTACTTTTACTTAAGGAACATCTCCATGGCACAGTTAGCGGCAGTAACCATTAAAGACATTGCCGCTGCTGCCGGAGTGGGAATTACTACCGTTTCCCGCGCCCTCAATAATCAAGACGAAATATCTCCCGCCACCAGGGCACGCATCCTAGAAATTGCCGACGACTTACAGTATCTCCCCAATCGCCATGCACAAAACCTCAGGTCATCTCATATAAATAACATCGCTATGGTGATGAAGGGTCCTTCCAATCCCTTCTTCTTGTCACTAATCGACCCGTTAGAAAAAGAAATCCGTTCCCAGGGTTACCAAATGTCCCTGCTGCGAGTTCCGCACGGAGTAGAAGAAGTAGAAATCGGGCGTGGCGCGCAGCAAAACTCTGGAGCCGCCGGAGTATTATTTTTAGGGGGAGAAGCCCATCAATCCACAGCCGTGTTCGACACTTTCCCCTTACCTTTCGTTATGTGTACTGTTCCCCCCGGTCCACAATGGAATCACACGGTTGCCACTGTCAGCGTGGACGAAAACTCTGCCATTGCCAAAATTGTCTCCCACCTGGTGAAACTGGGACATAAACACATCGCCTTTTTAGGGCCGGACAAGTCAGAACATTCAGTGGGACTAATCCGTCAAGAAGCTTTTATCTCCGCTCTAAAACAGGAAGGAATATCGTACGATAAGCAGCTAACGGTACAGGGAAATAAGAAAGATAACCCCTATTCTCTAAGCTACGGATACCATATGGCTCAGCGCCTCTTGGCACGTAAAATCCCGTTCACTGCGGTAGTAGCTATCAGTGATGTGATTGCTATTGGTGCTCAAAAAGCCCTGATAGATGCCAATATTAGAATCCCACAAGAGGTTTCGGTAACTGGATTCGATGGCATAGAGTTCTCCCGTTACACCAACCCCGCTTTGACCACCATTGAACAACCCATTGAACAGTTAGCTGAAAACACCTGTCGCCTATTGTTTTCCCAGATAAACAAGAAAAAAGTAAAACAATCACAAATACTACTACCCGGCAAACTGCTGGTCGGCGATTCTACTGCCCCAGCACCAAATTGTTAATCGTTTTCTCCAACAATCCACATTTACCATGAACCGATTCTTTTCCCATGAAGGCTCCTTAGCCGCTCTCCTGACTCTCCTCGCTGATATCGCCATGATTAGTGCCTTTATTACTATCGCTTCGATTCCGGTAATCACTATCGGTCCGGCTCTAAGCGCCGGATTCTATGTTCTTTTACAAATCGTCCGCGAGGAGGGAGCAAGACCGGGATTTACCTTTTGGAGACGTTTTCGTGCAGATTTTCGCTCTTCCTTACCCGGTGGCATCATCCTAGTCGTCCTCTTGCTGGTAGGTATCTATCAGTTACAACTAATAAAATATCTTCACCTCACCCCCACCTGGACCTTGATAATGCGCTCCGGAGTAATCCTCGGCTTGGCAGCAATCGTTGCTATTACTACTTGGTTTTTTGCCTATGCTTCCCAGTTTTCCGCTTCCTTTAGCCAAACTCTACGCAGTGCTGCCCTGCTGGCTCTAGGGCGGCTACCGCGCACCCTCAGCGCCCTATTGTTTAGCGCCCTGCCGCTAGGGGCTATTTACTTGCGTCCTTCTTTAGCCTGGAGCGCAATAATCTTGATGCCCCTTTTTGGCTGGGGATTCATCCTCTATTTGCAAGCATTGATATTAGATACTCCTTTGACCTTGCTCAAAGATGCCGAATCCACCAGATAATCCCCCTTAGTTCCCAGCTAAGAATGATTATTACCCACTCTAATAACCTTTAGATGACCTAGATTGCATTTAGGTGGCATCCCGTCCTTTGGGAATGCCCTATTTCGTGGTTGCTGGTCGGGATTGCTGCGCAGCGAGGGCTTTGCGGGTGAGCACTTGTCCCCCACCTTTAACCGGGTCGCCAAACCAGGCTTTATAAAACTGATAAAAATTTAGATTCCCCGGTTGCGCACACTCATCATTTAGTCCCGCAAGCGCATCTGATGAGGGCAAATAGGGGGTGTAATTGTACAGCGCGGCAGTTGCCCAGTTTTGGGGAATAATTTTCTTGCTGCCGCAACGCGAATCTGGCCCATACCTTAAAATAACTGCCTTACCAGCCACTACGTCATAATTCTGCGGATTTAGCTGGTAGCGTCGCCATTGTCGCGCCGCGTAATAAACCTGAGTACCAAACCCATAAAACTGCGAGTCACAGGCTTTATGATCCGGACAGGCATACCCCATGGCAATTTGGTATCGCCGAGGCGTAAGGCGGGTTGAAGAAGCAGTAATAAGTCCCTGTTCTTTTTGCAAGGTAACCAAAATAGCTTTCGGGTTAATCCCACAGGCGCGGGACACCTGAGCAATAATTTGCCCCGCGGTTAAGTTCTCGCCACCTTGAACTGCCCGAGAACAAAATCGGTCAGCGTCGTGAGCTGCAAGGACGCCTCGATAGTCTTTCAAACAGGGTACCGATTGGCTCTGTTTATCCTCACCGCTAGCCGGGGTATAGATTCCAGTATCTTTCGGCATTTTTTCGGTTTTCCCACTGCGACATCCATAGCCCCAATCAGTAATGAATGCTTGAATCTGCTGTGAAGAAAGGGAATCCCAGCGAGTGAACTCGCTTCCACTAATCAAATTAGTTTCATCAAAGCCCTGAGAGCTAACCGGAGGCATTCTAGGCTCAGGCGGCAGATTAACGCTATTATCCTGCCGGGTAAATAGATAAATTAGGCTCACTATCAGGGTGATTATTATCGTCAATATCAGCAAACTAACTAGACGGCGCAACCGATATTTAGGGGCATTATTAATCACCTCTTTATTATCCCTAGATTGCATCTTCCCGGGCAAAGAGGGTCATAACGGTTTGTCGATCTGAAAAAGCAATCGTTCTAACTAAAGTCACAGCATCATAGCCGCTGCTGAGCATCCCTAGGTGCAAGGGGAGGTAGCTTTCGATAGACTATAGGAGCGTCGGACCGTTTAGCCCCGGGCTCCAAAAATTGCCGCTACGAGCGGCCTCAGCGCCGACTGGCGCTTGACGGTCCGGCGTTTTTCTCCCTATCCCCTGGACAGCTCCCCCTATAAAAATACCGAGATAGCTAATTATCGGTTAGCTAGAAAAGTTGGATACCCTTAAGGCGGATGGTTCTTCGTCAAGGAGGCAAGATGCTGTTCGGCAAGAAAAAAGAAGATAAAGAAGATTTCTTCGACCTGTTCAATAAAGCGGCGCATAACCTAGAAACCGCGTCGGAATTACTACTTAAAATTACCGGTGTAGATTCCTTTGAGGAGCGAAAACAGTTACGTTCTCAGCTGCACGATCTCGAACATAACTCGGACGAGATTACGCACCGCACTATGAATATGCTGAACGCCACCTTTGTCACCCCCATGGATCGAGAAGATATTTCTCTGCTAACGGCAGCATTAGATGATTGCATGGACGGTATCGACGAAGCAGGCGACCTAATCGTCCTTTACGAAATCGAAGATATTCCCCGGCGGCTAGAAAAACAGGCACAAATCCTGCAAGAATGCGCTAAGGAAACTATGCAGGCTCTCCCGAAACTGCGGAAAAAGCAGAACATCAAAGACTACACGGTAAAAATCAATAGCCTAGAAAACAAGGGCGATAAACAGTATCGCAAGATTTTGGCAGAGATTTTTAGCTCCGAAACCGACCCCATCTATGTTATTAAACTGAAAGATGTGGTCGAGTCGTTAGAAACCACCTGCGATTCTTTTGAACGCCTAGCCAACGCGGTTGAGGCCATCTATATCAAGGAGTCCTAAATCGTGGACACTACTTTGGTACTGGTCAGTATCGTTGTGGTTATCGCTTTAGTTTTTGACTTTACTAACGGTTTCCATGATGCCGCTAACGCCATAGCCACCTGTGTTTCTACCCGTTCGATGCGCCCTAAATCTGCTCTGTTAATGGCCGCCATAATGAACATCGTGGGGGCGATGTTGGGAACGGGGGTGGCTGAAACCATTGGGAACGGAATTATCGACATTTCCCATTTCACCGAGTCCACCTCTGTTGCCGAGCAGCATCATGGCCTAGTGATTATTTTGGCTTCCTTGGTGGGGGCAATCGCCTGGAACATTATCACCTGGTATTTCGGGCTTCCATCTTCCTCTAGCCACGCCTTGATTGGGGGGATGGCAGGTGTTGGTTTAGCTTCTGCCATCACCGTTCAATGGCTGGGGATATTAGATCATGTAATCGTCCCGATGATAGTTTCTCCCCTGGTAGGCTTCTTTACTGCCTATTTGATAATGCGAGCACTCTTGGCGTTGCTCAAAAACGTCAGCTATCACCGCACGATGAACAATTTCCGTTTCCTACAGCGTTTTTCGGCTGCTGCTATGGCACTCGGTCACGGCTTGCAAGATGCCCAAAAGACTATGGGCATTATTACCATGGCGCTGCTCACCGCTGGTTACCATGGGGCTTCATCCGGGCATTTGACGATTCCTTTCTGGGTTAAGGTTGCTGCTGCCGGTGCGATTTCTCTGGGAACCTATTTCGGGGGAGGACGGATTATGCATACCCTCGGTTCTAAGGTTATCGACGTTACCCCGGCTCACGGTTTTATTGCGGAGCTAACTTCTTCTTCAATCCTGTATTTCACCGCATTCGTTTGGCATGCTCCGATTTCTACTACTCAATCAGTTTCCTCCGCGATTATGGGGGTAGGGGCTACTAAGCGTCTGTCTGCGGTTCGCTGGGGGGTTGCCGGTAACATCGCGATTGCGTGGGTACTTACACTTCCCGGGGCAGGTTTGATTGGGGCTCTCAGTTATTTCTTGATTCACGCCGTCTTCCCATATTAGGCGCTAGTGTGTAAGTAATGACTGTTTTTACTTTTCCTCGCCTAAGGACGCACCTGGGGCTGATTTGCACCCTGGCCGCTTTGAGCCTGGGGGCTTTATCTGGGTGTTCCTCTCAGCCAGTTGCTACCTCTGATTTAAAAGTTGGCGATTGCTTCAATATGAGCGAGGAAGTCTTGACCGGAAAACAACCGGCCGGACAGGTAGAACGGGTGGATTGTAACCGCTCTCACAACTCGCAAGTGGTTGGGATAAAATCCCTGCACGGAAGCTCTTTTCCGTCTCAAAAACAGCTCTACGATTTGGCTCTTAAACAGTGTGCCCAGGATTTTCAAGATTTCGTGGGGATTAGCTACCGCGATTCCCGCTGGGATCTTTATCCTCTTTCCCCCACTGAGACCAGTTCCAAGGACGAGGGTGCACGAAAGCTAACCTGCGTGGCCTTAACCCTTCCTCCACACAAGACTTCTTTACAGAATGCGAAAGAGTAATCTTTCGCATGGCTAATCCAGAGCTCTAAGTCCCATTAAGGTTTCCCTTATAGTAGGTAAGGTTATATTTAGTTAGGTGCGCATAAGCAGCATCACTAATATCGCAGATTTCTGAGAGGATTAGGCTATGCGAATCGCCTTTGCCGGTAACCCCAATAGCGGTAAAACCACTATGTTTAACGCTTTAACCGGCGAAAAAGGGAAAGTTGGAAACTGGAGCGGAGTTACCGTAGGGCAAACTGAGGCCAGCCTAAAGCCAGAGCTAAGTGGGCAACACGTTGCCACAGCGGTAGACCTGCCCGGAGCCTACTCTATGTCTCCTTTTACCCCCGAGGAAACCATCACCAGTAAATATGTCCGTGACGCTAATCCGGATGCGATTGTAAATATCGTTGATGCCACCAATCTGCGCCGCTCCTTATTCTTTACCACCCAGCTACTTGAGCTAGGGGTTCCGGTAGTAATCGCCCTCAATAAAAGCGACATCAACGAAAAAGAAAACACCCAGATAGATACGGTAAAACTGCAAAATAAACTGGGCTGTCCGGTCGTGCCCACCGTTTCCACCGCGAAAGATCACAACGGTTTAGCGCAGGTACTAAAGGAAGTATTTTCCCAACTCGGCAAGACCCAAAACCCGCCCTATCTCCAAGCAGATATCGACCTTACCGATAAACAAGCCGTAGAAAATGCCGACCGCGAGCGCTACCATTTCGTAGACCAAGTGGTAGACCAGGTGGAAACCCGGGCAGTTAAAGTTGCCTCCCATACTCGCCAAGACACCCTGGACGCAATACTAACCAACAAATTTGCCGGTATTGCTATTTTTGCTGGGATAATGTGGGCAGTTTTCGCCATTTCTCAAACCTATCTGGGGCCGCTCTTAGCCGATTGGCTAGTAGGTTGGATTGAAAGTTTCCAAGACTGGGTTAGCGAACAAATGGCAGATAGCCCCGCGCTACTGACCACGATTGTTGCTGACGGTCTTATCGGTGGCGTAGGTGCAGTTATCGGATTCTTACCACTGGTTATGGTGATGTACTTCCTGCTGGCGCTGCTGGAAGAATCTGGTTATATGGCCAGGGTAAGCGCCGTCCTCGACCCAATTTTCAAACGGGTAGGCCTGTCCGGTAAATCAGTAATTCCCATCATCATCAGCACCGGATGTGCCATTCCGGGCATCATGAGTTGCCGTACTATCCGCGACGAGCGCGAACGGCGAGCAACCGCCATGCTGACTTCCTTTGTTCCTTGCGGGGCAAAAATCCCGGTAATTGCGCTATTTGGTGGTGCATTCTTTGCCGGATCCGCCTGGGTGAGCTGGGTTAGCTACTTTGTAGGTCTTACCCTAATCTTCTTGGGAGCCTTGCTGGTAAAAATGGTTACTGGTTACAAGTTCCGCAAATCCTTCTTCATTATGGAACTGCCCCGCTACAAAGTCCCTAACCCGTGGCACGCAACCATATCAATGCTAGAACGCGCCAAAGCCTACATCATTAAAGCTGCCACCATTATTTTGCTTTGCAACCTGGTAGTACAGCTAATGCAAACCTTTACCTGGAATTTCCAGGTAGTTGAAGAGGGCGCCGAAAACACCTCCATATTGGCTTCTATAGCCACTCCCTTCTCGATTCTGCTTATCCCGCTCGGGTTTGGCACCTGGCAGCTAGCTGCCGCCGCTGTTACCGGGTTTATCGCCAAAGAAAACGTAGTAGGTACTTTGGCGGTGGTCTACGGTCTTACCCGGTTCATCGACACTGAAGAACTAGCGATTACTGGAGGTGCAAACACTATTGCCACCACTATGGGGCTTACCTCAGTAAGCGCCCTCGCCTACCTGTTCTTTAACCTGTACACTCCTCCCTGTTTTGCGGCTATCGGAGCTATGAACTCGGAAATGCAAGATCGCCGTTGGCTCTGGAGCGCTATCGGTCTCCAATTTTGTACCGGTTTCACTGTTGCTTACCTGGTGAACCAGGTGGGAACCCTGGTACTCTACGGACATTTAGCCGCAAGTTTCCTACCGGGACTAATTGCGGTCGCCCTAATGGCTATGGTCATTACGGTGATTGCCCGCCGAGTACGCGCTAGCTTTGCTGCCGAATACCAGCTGCACCAGCAAGCCAAACTAAGCGCCAACTAAAGAAAGAGATACTGCTTTGAGTACAGTAATTGCTAGCCTGGCTTTAGTCGTAATTGTTGGTCTAGCTATCGGTTACATTGTGAAAGAAAAACGCAAAGGTACTAAATGTATTGGGTGTCCAATTTCTTCCGACTGCACCTTAAACCCCAATGTTGCAGCCCAGTCGGAAAACCGTCATAATCTACAGATAACAGAGATTGCCAATCAGCCAGGTGAAGCGAAATGTCACTGTCATTAGCGTGCCAGACAAAGCAAGCCTGCCGGACTAAGGAACGAATGAATCTTCTGGAAGCTATCGAAGGTCGAACCTATATCGTCAAGGATATAGCTACTGATGACCCGGAAATGGATAGTTTCCTGTTTCGTCTCGGCTGCTACAGCGGACAAGAAATCACTGTTATCTCTCGTAAGCGCAAAATGTGCATCGTGGTGATCAAAGACAGCCGTTACAGCATCGACAATCAAATTGCCGAAGCCATTATGATCTAGAGCGCCGGCGAGTGCCTTTGATAGCTGTTACTTCGGCTGATTTTCCTACCTGGGGGCGCGGCCGGTAAAAGATACGAGAGGGGCTTGAGCCGAGCCTTGCGAGGCTCACGGGGTCCCCGGAGTGCTTTTACCGAGCCAGCCCCCATTTATAGTACCAATTCGCGAAAAGCAGAAAAGGGGTCCCGCCGGTGGATTTTTCCACCGGCGGGACCCCTTGATTTTCAGCTATTACGCCTTTGCCCTAAGGCGGGCACGGCAATCCTTAGCGAGGATCGTCAGTCGCTAAATCTTTAGTCAACGAGCTATCCAAAGGAATAGACGGTCCCATCGAAGTAGAAATCGCAATCTTCTTGATGTACTGACCTTTTAGAGCTGATGGACGCAGACGCAGAACTTCATCCAGAACTGCCTGGTAGTTCTCAGCCAACTTCTCGGCATCGAACGAGCTCTTGCCCAACACCACGTGCAGGTTGGCATGTTTATCCACCCGGAAGTCGATACGACCACCCTTGATTTCGGTAACTGCCTTAGCTACGTCCATGGTTACAGTCCCGGTACGCGGGTTCGGCATCAGACCACGCGGACCGAGGACGCGACCTAGACGCCCCACTTTACCCATCATGTCCGGGGTAGCTACTGCCACATCAAAGTCCAGGTATCCCCCCTGAACCTTTTCGATTAGCTCGTCGCCACCAGCTTCGTCAGCGCCAGCGTCCAATGCTTCCTTATCCTTGGGGCTATTGGCAAAAACCAGGACCCTAACGGTCTTACCAGTGCCATTAGGCAAAGAAACAGTGCCACGAATCATCTGATCGGCTTTACGCGGATCTACTGTGAGACGGAAAACCGCATCTACAGTGGAATCAAACTTGGTGGAAGCAATATCTTTCGCCAAGCGGAAAGCCTCTAGTGGCTGGTAGAGACGATCCTTGTGTACTTTTTCAGCGGCCTGCTTAAAGGCCTTTGAGTGCTTTTTCATCTGCTTTACTCCTTGCAGTTGTGGTGAGGGCGCACGTTCCCCTCCACGGTCTATAAGTCTTATTTATTAGTGCCTTGAAGTTAGCCTTCGACAGTTACACCCATCGAACGAGCGGTTCCCGCGATAATCTTTGCAGCTGCATCGATATCGTTGGCGTTCAAATCGGCTTTCTTTTGTTCGGCAATCTCTTTGACCTGATCCATGGTCAGCTTGCCTACCTTATTGGTATGCGGAGTGCCCGATCCCTTTGCAATCCCAGCAGCTTTCTTAATCAGCTGAGCAGCAGGCGGGGATTTGAGAACAAAGTCAAAGGAACGATCCTCATAGACGCTGATCTCTACCGGAATAATATTTCCACGCTGATCCTGCGTAGCCGCATTGTAGGCTTTGCAGAATTCCATGATATTTACCTGGTGCTGCGATAGCGCCGGGCCAACTGGAGGCGCCGGGTTAGCAGCACCGGCCTCGATCTGTAACTTGATCAGGCCGACTACTTTTTTATTCTTTGCAGCCATTTAGGGTCCTTCTCAAAATAATAATTTGTTGTTTTACTTTTCCCGACGGTTGCCGGAAATCTTTACTGCTGTCATGTCCTGTCTAAAACAGAACAGCCAGCACAATCGTCCATTCTAAGGGCGTGCGCACAGATTGAACCAATTAATACTGGTCACTGTGAGCAATTAAATCTTTGCGACCTGGTTGAAGCCGAGCTCTACCGGAGTTTCCCGATCGAAAATAACCACCAATACCTTAAGCTTCTGCTGGTCAGGCATAATTTCCGAAATGGTAGCTGGCATAGTAGCAAACGGGCCATCGGTAACGGTAACGTTCTCTCCGACCTCGAAATCAACCTCAATAACCGGTTGTTCTTTGGCTTTGGTCTTGCTGGCGCGCTCGTCCTGAAGCTCCGCAGCTTTAATGGAGGCGGGGGTCGGAGCCAACATCGAAACTACCTCGTCCTCGGTTAATGGCACGGGATGCTGGGAATCCCCTACAAATCCGGTGACCGCCGGGGTGTCTTTAACAACCCGCCAAGCATCAGGGGCGTCCTCTACCGCTTCCATACGCACCAGAGCGTAGCCAGGAATCCGAACCCGGTCTATCACTTTACGTTCAGTAGATTTAACCTGAACCACTTTTTCCATGGGGACTTCAATTTGATAAATGTAATCCTCCATATTGAAAGTGACGATCCGTTGCTCAAGGTTGGCTTTTACTCGCCGTTCGTAACCGGAATAGGTGTGCAGTACATACCAATATCCGGGCAGGAACTCTAGTTCTTCGCGTAGTTTGTCCTGCTCTTGGCGACTAAGTTCCTCAGCGGTAGCCGAGGGCACGAGCGGTTGATCTTGAGCGGTATCAGTAATTTCCAGCTCGGCGGGTACTAACTGTTCTGGGGTCGTATCTGCATCCGGTGCTGCCACTGCAACCTCATCGGGAGTGGTCTGCGCTGCCTGTGCAATGATTTCTGGCTGCGCATCAGCGCTATTGGAGGATTCTACCTCCGAGGAGAATACAAGATCGTTACTCACGCTATTTTCTTCCTGCTCCATATTGCCTTCTTGCAAATCCTGTTCCTAAACTAACCGCCAAATACCAGGTTCACCAGCCAGGCGGTGATTACGTCAATAACCCCAGAAAAAGCCATCATTGCCAACACAAACACGATTACGACCACAAAAAACGTGGTTAGCTCATCGCGGGTTGGCCAAACAACTTTCTTTAATTCCGCAATAACCTGTCGCACAAACTGTAGGATGCGGCTGAAAATATCGCTCTTTGCCTTTTTGGCATCTGCCTCTACAGAGGCTGAGCCCTGGTTAGGTGCCAAGATCGTTTCCTCACTTGCTGTCTTGGGACTCCCGTCGAAGCCCCTATCTCGTCCTGTACCGGGCCCGGCACAGGTTTCAAATTTGCAGGGCAGGCGGGACTCGAACCCACAACCTACGGTTTTGGAGACCGTTGCGCTACCAATTGCGCCACTGCCCTTCCAGCCTAACGGCTGACCGATTAAGGTGCTAGATAAGTTTATGAGGTTTTCCTAGTAACGTCCAACCTAGGACGGTATAGTGGGGAAAAACGCATCTTTAGCTTGCTTGCCCCCAGAGAAAACTGGAGATAAAAACCCGCGCCACGTCCTCATTATTTAGACAGTTGGCAATAGCTAGATGAAAATTTGATCCGGAGGGGAAAGGAAACCCACAGGCGTGGCAAAATGAGAGTATGAACAAACCACAAGAATGCAGAGTTTCTAACCGTCTAGCGCAAATTTCACCTTCCGCAACCCTGGCAGTAGATGCCGCTGCGAAAGAACTTAAAGCTCAAGGGCGTCCCGTTATCGGCTTTGGCGCCGGAGAACCCGATTTTCCCACCCCTGACTATATTGTGAAAGCCGCACAGGAAGCCTGCAGTGACCCCGCCATGCATCACTACAGCCCCGGTAAAGGACTACCCCAACTGCGGGCGGCGATTGCGGAAAAGACACTACGCGATTCGGGATACAGCGTAGATCCCGACAGCGAAATTATTGTCACCAATGGCGGCAAACAAGCTGTTTACGAGGCTTTTTCTTCGATTATCGACCTCGGAGATGAAGTAATTGTCCCCACTCCCTATTGGACTACCTATCCGGAAGTTATAAAAATGGCGGGCGGGCGCATGATAAATGTGGTCGCGACCGCAGAACAGGGATATAAGGTGAGCGTCGAGCAATTGGAGGCCGCGCGCACCCCTGCTACCAAGGCTCTGCTGGTGGTTAGCCCTTCCAACCCGACTGGCGCGGTCTATACCCCTGCCGAACTAACCGAAATCGGTCAATGGGCCTTAGAGCACGGGATTTGGGTAATCACCGATGAGATTTATGAACACCTCCTCTATGACGATGCCCCCAGTGCCCATATCGTAAAGCTGGTTCCCGAACTGGCAGCGCAAACTCTAGTGCTTAACGGGGTTGCCAAGACCTACGCAATGACCGGTTGGCGTGTGGGCTGGATGATTGGTCCAAAGGATGTGATTAAAGCCTGCGCCGCGTTCCAGTCTCACACCACCGGGAACGTGTCGAATGTGGCGCAACGTGCAGCCTTGGCGGCGGTATCTGGACCTTTGGATCAGGTAAAGAAAATGCGGGAAGCCTTTGACCGGCGACGTAAAAAAATGGTTTCTATGCTCAACGAGGTTTCAGACCTGGTAGTTCCGACTCCTAAGGGAGCTTTCTACTGCTACCCCTCTGTAAAGAACATTTTGGGGCGCAGCTTAGCAGGAGAAACTCCCCAAACTTCCGCGCAATTAGCGGATTTAATTCTGCGAAAAGTGGAAGTGGCAGTAGTTCCCGGCGAGGCGTTTGGTCCTTCAGGATTCTTCCGGCTCTCCTATGCCCTCAGCGACCAGGATTTAGAGGAAGGCGTAGGGCGCATTGTCGATTTTCTTAATCAAGTTAAGTAGGTTGCCCTTTGTACCCAATCCATCATCTATAATAATTAAAGGAGAGGACGCGAGTATCTCTTAGAACAGTTGGAAACCCGAAGGAGGGGCTAGGCGTGCGCAAGTTTGCATCGGTTGCGATAACCATCGTTGCCGTATCCCTAGCTGCTTTCATCGGGATACGCGCGATGCAACTAAACGGGGTCTACGAGTTAGGACCGGCGATTAGCTTCGAACCTCAAGCCCCGGTTCAAGTTCAGCAATCCGCTCCCAGCGAACCTGTCTCCCCCATACCTGAAAAGGCAGGTCAGCCATGAGCGAGCAACCAACTTCCCCTCGGCACAGCTATCCTGGCAGTCCCAAAGTCTCCCCGCTTTCACCTGCCACCCCAGCTGGGCAACCCTGGGGAAATATGCCGATTCAACCCGCGAGCCCGCCCGCCGCGCGTGCGCCACTTCCAGCGACTCCTCCTCTAACCGACAATCCTCCCAGCTCAGTTAGCCTACTAGAGGAAATGACCATCCCTAGGGTTGAAACCAAACCGCTAACTACCCCAACCAAGGTTTCTTCCCAAAGCCCCTCCTCCCAAGTCCCTAATCCCCAAGAGGAAAGGGGAGCCTACCAAAGTCGCCCCCGGCGGGTAGTAGAAAAAACTCTAGATCCTCATATCGGAGGACGAAAGTTTAGAATTCAAAGCCTGCGCAACCGGATGTTGGTACACTCGGTGCTAATCTCGGGATTCGCCCTGACGGTCGTGGGAATCATCATGCTATTTACCGGGGTGCTCCAAGTTTTCCATGCGGAACGAGTCCAAACCGAAGCGATTACCACCGATTTTCGTAATTTCGTTAAAGCTGAAATTGCTAAAAAGGGCAGCGGTCTTAGCTCCGCTAAAGAGGCTCTAGAAAAATTTGTACGCCTCGAAGACGCTCCCAATAAGGGCGCTCTCCTGGGATTTTCTGATGGGAAACTTAGCGTAAATAAAGCCTCTCAAGGTTCAACCATCCACCAGGATGCTCAACTTTTAACCAAGTTAGCCAGCTACTCGGATGAAAACAAGGCGCAAATGTTTATAGTGCGCACCGATACCAGCACCTATGTGAGTGGAATCGTACCTATAAGCGCTGCTGGAACCGATGATGCTATGTTGGCAATCATCTCAGACTATTCGACAGATATTACCCCCACCTACACCCAGCTAATGCTGTTTGCCGGAATTTCTTTCCTAGTGTTGGCATTGGTAGGGCTGGTAAATGTTCGCGCTTCCCAATCACTACTTGCCCCCATTTCCAGATTGCGAGAGATGATGGCCTCGATTACCAGCGAACAGGATTTATCTAAACGACTGCCAATACAAGGAAACGATGACCTAGCGGATGTTTCCCGGCAAATGAACTTGATGATTTCTCGCCTCCAAACCAGTTTTGATGAGCAACGCGACCTGCTAAACGATGTGGGGCATGAGCTACGCACCCCAATTACGGTGGTTCGCGGACATCTAGAGCTACTAAACCCTGGAGACCCTCAGGATACGGCTCGCACTCGCGAACTGGCGCTAGAAGAGCTTTCGCGGATGCATAGGCTGACTGAAGACCTAATTACGGTAGCCAAGAGTGACCGCCCCGATTTCATTCGCCCCTCACGGGTAGATATTGGGGACTTGCTAATGGATGCTTTTGAAAATTCCACCCAATTAGGGGACTTCAATTGGCGTATCGACAATCTGACTTTGGTCTCTACCACCGCCGATCAGCAACGTTTGCAACAAGCACTCCTCGCCCTCGCCCAAAATGCTTCCAAGTTTGCCCCTCCGGGAACCCTGATTGCTTTAGGGGCGGCAATCGATACTCTGCAACCTTTATTAGACCAGGAAGGAAAGGTTGTAGAGGTCGAAACGGTAACCGCCCCCGATTTACAAATGGTTCCCCAAGTTCCCCCAGTCGATGGTTCGCATCGGCTTAACCTGTGGGTACGCGATCAGGGAATCGGGATTCACCCCAAAGATCAGCAGCAAATATTTGCTCGTTTCATGAGAGTTGATCATTCCTACGCCGGTTCTGGACTGGGACTGTCAATCGTTAATGCCATTGCCCAGGCGCACGGCGGAATCTTGCAACTCAAATCTGCACCCGCTGTGGGGTCAGTGTTTAACCTCAGTCTGCCCATATCAATTGATGATTGCAAAGATGAAATACAAGGAGAATAAATCATGACCAGTATTTTGGTGGTAGAGGACGAGCCCGGAATCTCCTCCTTCGTCGCGAAAGGGCTAACTTCCGCCGGTTACAACGTGACCGTAGTAGACAAGGGCGCCGAGGCAATCTCGGGCGCATTGGGTGGTGATTATTCCCTAATCGTCCTCGATATTGGGCTGCCCGATATGGACGGTTTTGAAGTATTAGAGCAGATTCGCGGACAGGGAGCCACATTACCGATTATTGTATTGACCGCCCGTTCTTCGGTAGAGGACACTGTTTCCGGTCTGGAACAGGGTGCCGATGACTATATGGCTAAACCTTTCCGTTTTGAAGAACTTTTGGCTCGGATTCGTCTACGGCTACGTACCGCTATCTCGGACGACCCCTCTAATATGGTGCAAATCAATGTTGGGGGACTCCACCTGGATTTGCGTACCCGCTGCGCCACCATTGACGGGGAACCAGTGGAGCTATCAGCGCGCGAGTTCACTATGCTACAAGCCTTCATGGAACACCCCGACCAGGTTCTTTCTCGTTCCCAGCTGCTCGATATGGTTTGGGGATACGATTTTGACCCCGGTTCTAACGTAGTGGATGTATATGTGCGTTACCTGCGCCGCAAGATTGGTTCGGAACGTATCGTGACCGTACGCGGCATGGGATACCGCCTGGTCGTGATGTAATTTTTCCCTGTATTTTTGATTCTATTTAAGCTATCAAGCCTTATAATTAAGTGCTTGATAGCTACCTAAAACAATCATTTATTCTCCAGCTACTACCAGAAAGAAAAAGATGACAACCGGTCGTTTTACTCTTCCCAGTGAAGAAAACTTTGCAGAAGAAACCGCACGTATCGGCGAACTTTGGGGCGCTGACGCCATCCGTAACGCCGATGGTACTCACCTTGACGAGGACGTGCTGAAGCTCGGGAAAAAAGTCTATTCGGCATATTTCCCTACCCGTGGACATAACGAGTTCATTAGTAAACATATGGAGCAGACCCCGCAGATTTACCTACTGTCACAGCGGGTACTAGCGGAAGATGATTCAGTTTCTATTCCCTATATGCAACGTTTCTATAGCGAACAGTTGCAGGCTAACCAGGACGCAGATCCGAAGAAATACTGGGAAGTTATTGACCGTACCACCGGTGAGGTTGTTGATCCTGGCAGCTGGGATGTTGATTTCACCTTGCAGGTAGTGAAGATTTCTGATGCCCAGCCGATGCACGAGTACACGGTTACTTTCCTGGCTTACATCATTTGGGATCCGGTGGAAATGTATAACCACCTGACTAATGATTGGGGGGACAAAGAACACGAGATTCCTTTCGATATTCGTAACCCCGAAACCCACCAGTTCGTAATGGACACTTTCCGCAAGTGGCTAAAGGATAATCCTCAAACCGATGTGGTACGTTTTACCACTTTCTTTTACCAGTTCACCCTGGTTTTTGATGAAAAGCATCGGGAAAAAATTGTGGACTGGTTTGGCTATGCGGCAACCGTATCCCCCGAGGCTTTGGCCGAGTTTGAAAAAGCCAAGGGATACCCGATTCGCCCTGAAGATTTCGTAAATGGTGGAACCTATAATTCGACTTTCTGTATCCCCAGCAAAGCGCAGCTAGATTGGATTGATTTCGTTTCTGACTTCGTGCATGAAAACGTGAAAACTATGGTCAAGGATACTCATGCTGCCGATAAAGAGGCCATGATGTTCTTGGGGGATCAGTGGCTAGGCACCGAGCCATATCGTGATGGTTTTGAAAAGCTTGGTTTAGACGCAGTGGTGGGTTCGATTGGAGATGGCACCACTACCCGCATGATTTCTGATATTCCCGGGGTTAAATACACCGAGGGACGTTTCCTCCCCTATTTCTTCCCCGATACTTTCTACGAGGGTAATGACCCCAGTATTGAAGCTTTGGATAACTGGCGGAAGGCACGGCGCGCGATTTTGCGTAGCCCGATTGCCCGCATGGGTTATGGCGGTTACTTGAGCTTAGCCGCCAAATTCCCGAAGTTTGTGGACACGGTAACCGATATTGCTAACGAGTTCCGCGATATTCACGAGCAAACCGACAGTGAACCTGCTCAAGGGATTTTGAACGTGGCGATTGTGAATGCCTGGGGCAAGATGCGTTCTTGGCAAGCATTTACGGTGGCACACGCCCTACCTAATAAATACAACCATTCCTATTACGGCATTTTGGAAGCACTGTCCGGGATGCGGGTTAATGTCCGATTCATCAGTTTCGAGGACGTGCTGAGCGACGGGATTGCCAGCGATATTGACGTACTGATTAACGCCGGCCCTTACAATACTGCGTTTACTGGCGGGGATGTTTGGAATGATGGTCGCTTGGTGTCCATTATTCGCTCCTGGGTACGCCAGGGGGGCGCTTTTGTGGGGGTTGGTCAGCCGGCTTCTAGTGACCGTCCCGGCCGCTTCTTCCAGTTAGCGGATGTGCTCGGCATTGACGAGGAACGCTACCACACTCTTTCGGTCGATAAGTATTTCCCCGAGGTCGTTTCTGAGCATTTCGTGACCGCTGATTTGGATAAGGGTGCGGCGATTGATTTCGGCGAACCGGTTCAAAATACTTTCCCCATCAGTGAAGACACCACTTTGATTTGCGCTGAGGACGGGCAGGTACAGTTGGCAGCCAACGAGTACGGTAAGGGTCGCGGGGTTTATATTTCCGGGCTTCCCTATTCGGCTGCTAATGCTCGTTTGTTGGAGCGGATTTTGTTCTTCGCTTCTCATAACGAAGAAAAATATGCTGCCTGGAGTTCTTCTAATCCTCATTGTGAGGTGGCAGAGTTCGTTAAGGCCGGCAAGTACTGCGTTATCAACAACACCGAGAATCCGCAATCTACGGTAGTTTATTTGCCTGGAGGTCGCGAGGAAAGCTTCGATCTTCCTGGCAGTGGCATTGCTTGGAGGAACATCTAAGTAGCCTGATTTAACGGGTTCGCCTAAGCATTTCGGGTGGGTGGCATTATTCATGCCACCCATCCGATTTTTATTTCTCGCACATTTTCTAATTTCATTTTCAGGGAGAAGAAAAATTGTGCAGCAATTTTTATCCAGCGTTTTCTTATATTATTTTCGTAAAGTTCTAATAGTTAATGTAGGTCTGCCAATGAGGGCAACCTGGTAACGAAAAGGCTACTGATAAATGAAACTAGAAAACCGGGTATTTGCGCATCGAGGGTTAAACACTCTAGCTCCCGAAAACACCATGTCAGCGTTCAAAAAAGTAGTTGAACATGGGCTTAACTGGATTGAAACCGATGTTGATATTTTAGGTGACGGCACTGCCATTATTTGCCATGACACTACTTTAGATCGCACCACCAACAAAACTGGTGGTTATTATGAATTAACTGCCAAAGATTTACCCAGCATTGATGCCGGTAGTTGGTTTAGTCCCGAATTTGCGGGGGAGCCTTTACCAACGCTCCATCAACTGGTGGATTTTATGAACGAAACCGGACTGAACGCCAATATCGAAATAAAATCGAATGAAGCCGGAGCCACCATGACCCGCCAGCTCATAAAAGCCGTAATCAGTGAGCTAAAACGTCTGGACGGACCAGAAGTTATTGTTTCCTGCTTCAACCATGTACTGCTATCCGAATTTCACGCCCTCGCCCCAGAGATTCCCCTGGGGTGTCTCTATGAGACTTGCGCCCTCTATGATGATTGGCGCTCAGTTCTAGAACTGGTGGGGGCTAGCTATATCCACCCCGAGGACACCGGTTTAACCCGCGAAAAAGTGCGGGCATTTAGAGATGCTGGTTTTGGGGTAAACGTGTGGACAGTGAACTCTCCTGCCCGGGCTAATGAACTATTCAATTGGGGCGTAACCGGGGTATTCACCGATACTGCCCACCTGATTCCTCCCCGTAATTAATTCAATCAATCGACTATTTACCCCCAAACTCGGTTATCTACCACGAGTTTCAAGCAACCAATAAATATATCAACCAAATCAATATGATTTTCCCTTAAATGAAAGGAAAAATATGTCTACTACCGAGACAAAAGCTTCGCGCTGGCCGCATTTTTTGAGTCGCGGAAAAATAGGTTCCTACCTGACAGTAGTTATGTCAGGTCAGATTCCCTATTCCTCCTTCGAGGCTTTTAAGGGCGCTTTACTGTTGCCCCTATGCGCAATGCTTGGCATTACCGAAGGTCAATTCGGAACCCTGATGGGTTGGATTGGGATTGCCATGTTCTTATACGTTCCGGGCGGCTGGATAAACAACCGTTTCCAAATCAAGCATATTTTGATTGCCTGGTGCGGATGGCGATTAGCCACCTACATGATTTTGTTCCTGGTACCCAACCTGTCTTTCAAAGTAATGATCGCTATTGCTATTTCCTGGGCAGTATGGGATGCCATCGGCTGGCCCGCCGTAGTGAACGGGGTTTCTTTCGTAACCTCTGACGAAAATAGCAAAGGACGCGGTCTGGCAATGGGACTTTTGGAAACCATTCGTCGCGGATCAGAAATGCTGATGAATCTACTGGTAGTAGGGCTAATTGCCTGGCGTCCAGATAATAAAGAAACCATCATGTGGATTTTTGCTATGGCGTACGCACTATTGCTAATCCCCATGATTATTGCCCTACTGAAGATGGTTCCTTCCAACGCTATTGCTCACGAGGAATCCCACTCGGATAACCTCGCCGCCCTAATAGGTCTCGGTAAAGTGCTAATACGTCCCCGGGTCTGGCTAGCTGGACTGGCCGCCATGTGTGTTTACTGGGCATACGTTCACCTGATTTATGCTTCCGCCCCCTATATGACTATCGTTTTCAAAGCCTCAGATGGGGTTTCGGGCGCCTTTGGTATCTTCAATACCGGTCTAGTCGGGGTATTCGCCGGTTTAGTTTCGGGAGTAGTAGCTGATTACATTTTCAAATCATCTACCGTCATGATGGGGGTTTCCCTGACAGTTACCGCTATCGGCGCTGGTCTAGTCTATGTTTTGCCGGTAAATGAATCTGCTATGTGGATTTCAATGATTCTGCTTATGGTGATGGCAATCGGGGTTTTCATGGGTAAAGCCGTTATTTTAGCCCCAGTCGCCGAGCTACATTTACCAGCAGCTATTAACGGATCCGCAATGGCAGTTGGCTCGTTCCTGGCTTATGCCCCGGTTTTCTGGGCAAATCCTTGGGCAGGCAAGATTGTTGAACAAGCCAATAAAGCCAGTTCGATGGAAGCGGCAGCTCCCCTATTTGGAAAACTATTCCTGATAACCATTTTGGTGTCAGCTTTCGGGGCAGCCTGTGCTTTCACCCTGGCGTTCTTCAATAAAAAAGCTGATAACAAGGTACCAGAAGCGGCAAAGCTGGAAACCGAATAAATAGATTCACTAATCGTTTATTGAATCTATAGCTTAAATAAATGGTGTTTGGGGGTTTCGGATACTAATCCGAAACCCCCAAACTTTTAGAAACCTACCTGGACTGGTTCTTCGACCAGTTCAACCCCAAATTTTTCCCACACCCCGCGTTTAATCGTTGCTGCCAGCTGCGCAATATCGGCACTAGAAGCTGACCCGCGATTAGTTAGCGCCAAGACATGCTTAGTCGATAGTGACGCCCTCACCGGCTGGTCATTCCCATTGGTAGAATCTAGGGAAAAACCTTTAGAAAAACCAGCGTGCGAAATCAGCCAGGCCGCAGAAGTTTTCACCACTCCCTCAAGTTTCGGAGCCACTCCGGTAACGGAATTACGCAGCTGTAAATCATAAACCGGAAAACGGGGAGCCGCGGCGGGAAGCTTCAGTGCGTCCTCGTTAGAGATAATCGGATTGGTAAAGAAAGAACCGCAAGAACAAGTATCGGGGTCGGCAGGGTCAAGTACCATCCCTTTAGAGCGGCGCAGCTCTAAAACTGCCTCCCGTACCTGCCGCATATCTACGCGCTCCCCCAGCTTTACCCCCAACTTGTCAGCTAGCTGTTGGTATTCAATCGGGGCAGATAAAGAAGCATGAGCTAGTTGAAAATCAGCCGAAAGCACCACGTAACGCCCAGTATTAGCCCAAATCCGTCCTCCCCCTGCCTGTTCATCGTGAAGGGAGCGCTTAATAATCGAGGTACGGTAGCCGAGACGTAAATCCCCGACTGGCAAAATCCGGATTGCATCCCGGATACGATCAAAAACCCGCACCGTAGACAAGGTTTCGGCCACTTCATGACCATAGGCACCAATATTTTGCACCGGAGCTGCCCCCACCGTTCCCGGTATCCCCGAAAGCGCCTCTAAACCCATCTGGTCATTATCAATGCATCCACACACGAACTCATCCCAAGACTGCCCAGCCGGAGCACTAACCATTGCGCCCCCACAAGCAGTATCTTCGGTAACCTTAATCCCGCTGCGCCGATCTTGGATAACTACCAAATCATTTAACTCATCGGCACAAAGCAGATTAGAACCGCCCCCTAGCACCAGCAGAGGACGGCGCTCTTTATCGGCTGCGCGAATTGCCCCAACGAAATCATCTTCGGTATCCACCGGGATAAAATCGGCGGGCGCTCCCCCAACTTTGATCGTGGTCATATCCTTCAAAGCCGGGATTTTAGCGCTATCGCTACTGGCAGAGACTGCTTCATTCCATCGATACCAAGCCGGAACCGGCTGGGTGGGTTGATGGTCGGCGTGGGGAGGAATCCACTCGCAAGCGTCAGTGAAATCGGTTTTTACCATGGCTCTATTCTAGGACTTACTTGGAATCCTGAGACTTTGCCAGTTGCCACACTCTTTCCGCCAACGCTTTATCACAAATCAAGTCGGTCATTACCTTGGCATTTAGAGCACCCAATAAGGATTGAGCTTTAGCTTTACCAGCCACAACACACAAACGTCTGGGAATGTTACGTAATTGGTCGGGGGTGGGACCGGTGGCACGACGATTCAAAGAAATATCTTTCCAGGAACCGTCCGGTCTAAGCAGCACGGTACAAACATCCCCAACAACTTTATTTAGAGCCAGTTTGTTTAGTTCGCTGCGGCTAAGATAGCCAGCCGCATACACATGAGAGGGGATTTCAGCTAAAAGTGCTCCCACACTAAAAACTGCTAAAGTACATTTTTCTTGCCAATTTAGGACGCGCCGAACCGCGCCCTCGCGCCAGACCGCCTCCTTAGTTTCTGGATTATCAAAGAAAGTTGGCACCGGGAATTGGACGATATTAGCTTTAAATTTCCCGGCTATCTGCGCGAGCAGCCCTCCGGCGTGCGCAATACCGGAAGTCTCGGTGGAAGCGGCTCCATTTAGCTGAACTAATGTCACGTTTTCAACATCTTTAGGGGTGATATAAGCAGCCATTTCAGTGGTGGTATTCCCCCAGGCGATTCCGATTACTTCCCCATCATGAATCATCTGTCCCAGGATTTGCGCAGCGATTTTTGAAACATTTTCGAGGACGCGGTGGTGAGTAGTGTCAGCCGGCATCTCTACGATGTGCACTTTTATCCCGAATCGGTCTTGAAGCTGACGTTCTAGACGCGTGTGGGGCATATTTGAAGGTTGTACCGAGATAGTAACAATTCCTTGTTTGCGGGCGTACGACAGCAAACGCGACACCGTAGAGCGAGACACTCCCATGCGGCGGCGAATCGCCTCCATAGTTTGCCCCTGCACGTAGTAGGCGAGAGCAGCACTGCGAGCCAGTTCATCTTTACTGCTGGCACTATCTATGAGTTGATTTTCAGCTAAATCACTATCTTTTGACAAAAATCTCACCTCCGCGCCTCGAGGACGCACGTTTGACCTACCCAATTGAACATTAATCCAAGGAAGAAAAAATAGGAAGTAAAGGACAAGTTATGACCTGGTTGCGTTCTCGCGCGGTATTATTTCTTGCCCACAAAACTGAATAGAATACCCAATCGAACTAGCGCAAAGGAGCGCGTATGTTAGCGACATTGAACGATCTTCTGGTACCGATGGCGACAGCCACCCCAGGTAGCGGCGAGATTTTCGCATCAGAATTTTTTGGCACCGCCATCCTAATCATGTTCGGTGTTGGCACCTGCTGCACCAATAACCTTTTGAAATCGAAAGGTAACGGCGGGGGCTGGTTAATGATTAACTTTGGGTGGGGTTTGGCAGTGTACATGGGTGTGTATGCTGCCTTTAAGACCGGCGGTCACCTCAACCCCGCAGTGACGATTATGAAAGCTGTTTGGCATGGTTTAGACAGCAACGTAACTCTGAACGGACCAAGTGTAGCCAAGGGCGGGATTCCGGTCACTGCAACCAACGTCCTTATTTATATTGTTGCCCAAATGCTCGGGGCAATGGTAGGCGCTTTGATTGCCTACCTGGCTTACAAGAAACAGTTCGATCAAAAGATGGAAGATCCTCGCTTTAAGCTATGGTGTTTCGCTACCGCTCCCGAGGTTCGTTCACCACTATGGAATACCATCTCCGAGATTATCGGCACTTTCGGTCTACTGGCATTCGTAATGGTTTCTGGTGGTACCCCAACCGAGGTTGGCCCCTTGGCGGTGGCTCTCTGTATCGTAGTCATCGGTATTGGTTTGGGCGGTCCTACCGGGTACGCCATCAACCAGGTTCGTGACTTGGGACCGCGTATCATGTTCAGCTTACTCCCGATGAAGGGCGGAAAGTCTGATGCCGACTGGGGTTATTCCTGGGTACCGATTCTCGGTCCTACCATTGGCGCGATTATTACCCCACTGATTGTGGTCGCCGTAGGCATGGCCGTTTAGCAGCAGTTCGTTTAATCGTTTAATTAAGCACTATCTATTTTTAAGGATTTAATATGACCGAGAAAAAATATGTAATGGCAATTGACCAGGGGACGACCTCCTCACGTGCTATTCTTTTTGATCACAGCGGACAAATCGTGTCGGTAGGACAAAAAGAACACGAACAGATTTTCCCGAAGGCGGGTTGGGTTGAGCACAATCCCATTGAGATCTGGGATAATATTCGCTCCTGCGTGGCTGATGCACTACAAAAAGCCCAGGTAAACCGGCATGAAATTGCCGCAGTCGGGATTACTAACCAGCGGGAAACCGTAGTGGTTTGGGACAAGAACACTGGGGAACCGGTATATAACGCGATTGTTTGGCAGGATACCCGCACCTCGCAGATTATTCGGGAACTCGCCGGCGAGGAGGGAATGTCAAAGTACCGGGATATTTGCGGGCTTGACCTATCTACCTATTATTCAGGTCCGGAAATCAAGTGGATTTTGGATAATGTCGAGGGCGCACGCGAGAAGGCAGAAGCCGGCGACCTGCTGTTCGGTAACACCGACTGCTGGGTACTGTGGAATATGACTGGCGGCGTGAACGGCGGGGTGCACAAGACCGATGTCACCAACGCTTCCCGTACCATGCTGATGGATATTCGCACCCTCCAGTGGCGCGAAGATATCTGTAAAGACTTTGGGATTCCCATGTCGATGCTGCCGGAGATTTGCTCCTCTTCTGAGGTCTACGGTTATGGACGTAAGAACGGCTTGCTGATTGACACCCCGATTTCGGGTATTTTGGGTGACCAGCAGGCTGCTACTTTCGGTCAGGCCTGTTTTGAGAAAGGCATGGCAAAGAACACCTACGGTACCGGTTGCTTCGTGTTGATGAATACTGGTGAAGAACCGGTATTTTCTGAAAATGGTTTGCTAACTACCGTGGCTTACAAGATTGGTGATAACAAGCCAGTTTACGCTCTAGAGGGTTCGATTGCGGTTGCTGGCTCGCTGGTACAGTGGCTACGCGACAACCTGGGAATGATCAAGAGCTCGGATGAGATTGAGAAGCTGGCCAGCACAGTTGATGATAACGGTGGCGTCTACTTTGTGCCCGCATTCTCTGGTTTGTTCGCCCCCTATTGGAAGGATGATGCCCGGGGTGCGATTGTGGGTCTAACTCGTTACAACAACAAGGGACACATTGCGCGCGCGGTACAGGAAGCAACTCCTTATCAGACCCGTGAAGTATTTGACGCGATGGTGGCAGACTCGGGCGTGGAGCTTAAAGAGCTGCGGGTAGATGGTGGCATGACCAAGGACGAAATGGTTATGCAGTTCCAGGCCGACCAATTGGGCGTGCCGCTGGTTCGTCCTCAGGTACTAGAAACTACTGCCTTGGGCGCAGCTTATGCTGCCGGTATCGCCGTAGGATTCTGGGACGGTGAACAGGACGTGATTGATAACTGGGCAGAAGGCAAACGCTGGGAGCCGGGTAAAGATCGCGAAGAGTACGACCGCAACTACCGTCTATGGAAGAAAGCGGTTACCCGCACCTTCGAGTGGGTAGATACCGACGTAGAGAACGCCTAGTCGTCAAGGCGTTTGGTCACGTAAGAAAATAGTTTTGCGTGGCATATCGGGGTAATACCTGCAATAGCTATATAGTGAAACCTCCAATGCGGGTTCGGGAAACAAAAGGTTTTCCGAACCCGCATTTTCAATGTTCTGGGGCTAATGCCGGGCTAATGCCCATGTTTTGTTACCAGGCTTTCAAAGTAGCTATGGGTAGTAAACGATGAGAGTTTCTAGGGATATCAGCGATAGGGGTTCACATCTTTAACGCACTTTGGTACGAATCATTGCCCCAGCTGGTAGGGGCAATGAGCAGGGGAAGGAAAACTCGTGTGCGGGATGATTGATTTCTGGTACTTCATGTCCAAATTCATCCCGTAAATCATGGTCAGGGATTTGGTATTCAATTGGCCCCGCACCAGGAATTAAAAACTCGATAGGCATTAAGGGGGTTATCTTATTCTTCGCTAATATATAGACCCGTCCTTCATCTGAGCGGTGTTCGCGAACGCTACCTAACCAACGCCAAGCGTTTATATATCCCCCTTTGGTAATGGATTCACTGGCCGGGTTTTCGGGATAATAAAAACCGGTTGAGTATTCCCGATGGGTAACTTTATAGGGCTCTTGGCCAATCCAATCAGGCAGAACTACCTTATCGGTTGGTTCTTCACCGGGGATAAACGGTTTAAGCTCTTGCCCTTGCGCATTTTCAAAACCGCGTTGAAGCATATATTCATTAACCGCGCATTTATAGGCATTCGCCATAGCGGCCACATAGTAGGCACTTTTAGCGCGTCCTTCTATTTTTAGGCTGGTAACCCCGGCATCAATCACGTCTGCTACGTGTTCAACCATATTCATATCTTGGGAGTTGAACAGAAAAGTACCCTGATCGGTTACTTCAACCGGAATAACGTTCCCGGATTTTTTCTCTTCCACCACGTGATATTTATAGCGACACGCTTGCACGCAGTCCCCGTGGTTAGCGTCCCGCCCGGTGGTGTGTTGAGAAATCAGACAACGCCCCGAAAACGCCATACACATTGAGCCGTGCACAAATGCTTCAATCTCAAGTTCAGGGGAAACATGAGCGCGCAGCATCCGGATTGCCGGTAAATCAAGTTCTCGTGCCAGGACTACCCGGCTAGCTCCCAGGGCGGCTAAAGCTTCAGCGGCCTGATAGTTGGTTACTCCCGCCTGAGTGGAGATATGAATATCCGTATCGGGAGCAACCCGGCGCGCTGCCATTAAAACCCCGATATCGGTAACTATGAGGGCGTCTACCCCAATCTCACCTAGCTGTCCCATATATTCGTTCATGGCTACAACTTCGTCACTGTCCGGCAAGATATTGCAGGTTACATAAACCCGCGCCCCCCGCTGGTGAGCATAGGTAGTCGCGTCATCGAAATCTTCGAGACTGAAATTGCGGGGAGCCGCCCGCATCCCGAAAGCTTTCCCACCGCAATAAACCGCGTCTGCCCCAAAATCGATAGCAGTCTTTAGGGTGTCGAGATTACCGGCTGGTGCCAGCACCTCGGGGTTTGAGCGACGTAGGATTTGCGGAAAAACTGCGTGATTATCAATGTTCACCAGATAAGGATACGAGAGATGGGGTAGCAATATCCAGATTTGAACTTAGGCACGCCTAACCCTAAGATATTTATTCGGTAGACCGAAACCTTAATAGAAACGAGGATAAATGAAACTAAAATCAGTTTTCGCAAGTATTTGCGTACTAGCGTTAGCAACCTCCCTAGGAGCGTGCAGTAAAGCCAGTACCGCTGCCGATACCAATAAAACTGGTCAGAAACTCAAAATTGTGGCAACCACCGGATATCTAGCTGATGCGATAAAAAACATTGCCCCGGAAAGTGAAATCACCACCCTGGTAGCTCCCGGCGGAGACCCCCACACTCAGGAACTAACCACCAAAGATACTGAAAAAATCCAACAAGCTGACCTGGTTGTTTGGACCAGTCACGATATGGAACACAAGATGATGAAACAGTTTGACGGACTAGGAGATAAGTCCTTACCCGCAGCTGAATCCATACCGAAAAAAATGCTGCTCGACTGGGAAGAGGACGGGAAAATTGAAGGTCATGACCCGCACGTATGGAACGACCCTATTGCCTGGCAGTACGCGGTTAGTGCCACAGCTGAAAAAATTGCCAAAATAGATAAAGCAAACGCGGAAAAATACCTTAAGAACGGCAAAGAGTACAACGCAAAAATCCAGGCTTTGCACGAGAAAGCAAAAGTACAATTCGAGAAGATAAGCGCTGATCGCCGCACCCTAGTAACTGGTCACGACGCATTTAACTACCTCGGTCGAACCTATGGACTAGAAATAATGGCTACCGATATGGTTTCTTCTGAATCAGAAATCTCTGCCGTACAGCTCGAAGAGCTAGCGAGTAACATCGCTAAAAAGAAAGTTCCAGTAATCTTCTACGACAATCTAAAAAGCCCTGAAGTGGTAAAACATTTGAAAGAAATTGTGAAATCTAAAGGATGGGATGTAAAGCTCTCCGATACTGAACTTTACGCTGACACCCTGGGCGAGAAATCTCCAACCGATACTTATCTAGGAGCATTCGAGCACAACGTTTCGGCGATTATAAAAGCACTATCGTAGCCAAAGCCCAGATATTACCGGCGGGCGCTAGGAGTTACTGTCTCCTCTCCTAGCGCCCGCCTTACGGCTCCTATATGCCAATACCGCCAGATTCACCGGCTTACCGCCCGGAATCTAGCACCTAATTTGTTCTAAAACCTGACCTGATTCCACAGGAGTCTCAAATCAAATGCTTCCTTGCGTAGTAAATAACATCAGTGCCGCCTATCGTGACCGTCTTGCCGTTAATCAGGTAAGTTTTAGCGTTTCACCTGGTGAAATCATGGCCATTCTGGGGGCAAACGGAGCTGGGAAATCCACTCTTATTAAGGCAATGCTAGAGCTAATTCCCCGCAGAAGTGGGCAGGTGCATTACTTTGGAAAAGAGCTCAGCAAAAGTCGTAAAAAAATCGCATACATGCCCCAATCAGCCTCTATCGATTGGGATTTTCCGGCTCGTGTTAAAGACGTAGTGTTAATGGGAACCTACGCAAAGCTAGGATGGTTGCGTCGTCCTAGAGCAAGCGAGCATCAGGCAGCGCTTCACGCAATGCAACAGCTAGATATCGCTGACTTAGCTAATCGTCAGATTTCAGAGCTGTCCGGGGGACAAAAACAACGCACCTTCGTAGCGCGTGCTATCGCCGCAAAGGCACAGTTATTAGTGCTGGACGAACCGTTTGCCGGCGTCGATATGAAGACAGAAAAAACGATTTTAAGGGTATTACAGTCTCTGGCTGAATCTGGAAAAACCATCATTTTGGTACACCACGATTTAGCAACAGTTCGCAGTTTTTGTTCCAGCGTATTACTGCTACGAGAGGGAGAACTCGTAGCTACCGGATCATTGGATCAGGCTTTTACCTCTGAAAATATTGCTTATGCTTATGGGATTGAGGGAGTAACCTCATGAGTCTTTCTGCTAACGTTCTAACTTTCAAACTGTCTTTTTCTCTCATTTCGTTCAGTGATTTTTGGGGAACCTACAGTTTTCGCGTAATGACATTCGGAGCTGTATTGGTGGGTTTTTTTGCGGGAGCATTAGGGTCTCTTCTCTATGTGCGCCGACGATCGCTAATTTCAGACGTTATTGGTCATAGCTCTATCGCCGGTATTGTGGGCGCATTCGTGATTGCTTCTCTGCTAGGAGCTGATGGAAACTCAATTCTTATTTTGACGATTGGGGCGACAGTTTCTGGTCTATTAGCGGTAACTACCACCAACCTGATTAGCGATAATTCAAAAGTTGGAGTGGAAGCGGCTATGGCTATCTCCTTAGCTATTTATTATGGCGGAGGCATGGTAGCGCTTCGTTTACTTTCATTTTCATCTTTCTCTGGTCGTTCAGGCATTGCGCAATATTTGTTTGGAAATGCCGCCACTATGCGCCTGGTGGATGTATTTACTGTCGCTATCTTGGGTTTACTCGCCGTAGCGATAGTGATGCTGTTTTGGAAAGAAATCGCGCTTTTTAGTTTCGATGCGCCAGGGGCGGTGATTGCCGGTTTCTCCGGAAAAGTGTTGAACAGTATTATCACCGTTTGCACCACCGTGGGAATCGTAATCGGGGTGAAATCAGTAGGAGTGGTGCTGATGGTAGCTTTCGCAATTATCCCAGCCGCTAGTGCCCGGCAATGGACAGATGATTTGCGGGTTCTTTTTGCCGTTTCTGGCTTTATCGGCGCTTTAGGAGGCGCGCTTGGTTCTTATCTTGCAGTTTCAATTGGCAAAGTTCCAACTGGTCCAGTGATTGTCGTGATTTTGTCGATTGTTCTCTTGATTTCTTTACTGTTTTCCCCGCGCCGTTCGGTTCTACCGTTCCCCCGCGGATTCCTTAAACCTACTGACGGAAGGATTACGCAATGAACTTTGTATTTGCAGCGTTACTGTTGGCGATTACCACTTCGCTAACCTGCGCACTTCCGGGTACTTTTTTGGTGCTGCGCCGCCAAGCTATGTTAGTGGACGCTATGAGCCATGCAGTTCTTCCCGGGATTGTGCTGGGGGCATTTTTATCGGGGTCTACTTACTCTCCTATCATGGTGTTGTTGGCTGCCATTTTCGGGCTGATCGTGGTTCTGGGCGCAAACTTTTTGCAATCCACAGGTCGGCTGGCCGAGGACGCAAGTCAGGGCGTAGTTTTCCCGTTACTGTTTTCCGGGGGCGTAATTATGTTATCTACCACCCTAGCAGAAGTGCATATCTGTGAGGATACGGTACTGACCGGTGACTTGAACCTGTTGGCGCTCGATACCGAGCGCCTGGTTATCGGGAATCTTGATTTTGGACCCCATGCCATGTGGATGTTACTAATTGTTCTTTTATTAAACGCTTTATTTCTCGGGTTTACCTATAAAGTAATGCAATTAGGAACCTTTGATCGAGAATCTGCTAAGGTTATTGGTTTCCCAATTCGCCTGGTAGAGACACTTTTTATGGTTTTAGTGGCTTTGACTATCGTAGTTGCTTTTTCGACCGCTGGGGCTATCTTGGTAATCGCATTGCTGGTAACCCCGGCAGCAACTGCCATTTTATTGTCAAACTCCCTGTCACGGGTGATTGCATTGACAGTTTTAATATCGGTGGTTACCGCTACGATTGGTTTCTTTGTCGCTTGGCATTTCAATCTAGCAACTTCTGCGATGATGGCGTTTACCGATGGGGCGCTATTTTGCTTGTTTTTATTAGCTATCACTGTAAAAAGAAAGTGGGAGGCTCGAAAATCGAGCCTCCCACCCTGTCTAGATGAGCATCTGGCAGATGCTAAAAGGGACTAATCTGTTTATCCCTTTACCGCACCCGCTGCCAGACCGGACTGCCAGTACTTTTGCAGTATCAGGAACAGTGCAATCAGCGGAATAATACCGAATAGCGATGCCATCATCATTTGTCCATAGGGCGGCGAGAAGTAGGAAGCCATACCGTATAGACCCAAGGTGATTGGTTTTAGCTCTTCGGAAGAAATCATTAGCTGCGGAAGCACGAAGTTATTCCATGTTGCTACGAAGATAAACAGGAAGATTGTCACCATAGCGGGTGCGAGTAGGCGCAATACCATCCCGAAGAAGATACGGAATTCTCCTGCCCCATCAATCCTGGCTGCTTCTAGCAGCTCGGTTGGTACCGAGGTTTGGGCATATACGCGCCCTAGGAATACCCCGAATGGTGATACACAGCAGGGAACAATAATTGATGCCATCGTGTTATTCAGTCCCATATGCAAGAACATCACATACATAGGAACGGTCAGAATCGAAACCGGCATCAGCAGACCTGCCATGATGATTCCGGCAGTACCGTTCTTGAAGGGGAACTTAAACTTCGCCAGCGCGTAGCCCGCCATGACACTTACCAGAGTGCCGATAGTAGCAGCAACAGCTGAGTAGAACAGGGAGTTACCAATCCAGCGCCAAACCATATTCTTGGTCCAGCCGAGCAACCCGAAGTAGTTAGCCTTGGTGCTTTCCCAAACGGATCCAGAATCGTCATGCGGAGCGAACCAGAAACCGAACGAACCGGAAATCTCGGCGTTAGTTTTGGTCGAAGCGATGATTACCCAGTAAATCGGGAAAATGAAATAGAACAAGACAATTATCATCACCAAAATGGTCAGGATTTTTGCCCACATTGCCGGTTTCAAGGAACGTGATTGTAAGCCCTTGATAGAGGGGCGATATTCGACCCCACCGGGAGTAACAGCGGTTTTCTTAGTCATTACTACCACCTAGTTTCCGATCGGCTAAGAAATAAGCAACTGCCAAAATACCGGCTATTAGCGCCATAACGATTGCGATTGCAGACGCGGGCCCGTCCCCTGAAGGCGACATATAGCCCTTTGCGGTATTTAGCGCCATCATCATTGGTGTATAGGCTGATCCCATCCACTTTTGACTGGTTTCCATCACCGCTGGCTCGTTGTACAGCTGAATCGTTCCCACAATGGATAGCAGGATTGCCAGCAGGGCTGCCCCCCGCACCATCGGGATTTTAATCTTGGTAACAATCTGGAATCCGCTAGCACCATCAAGGCGAGCTGCCTCATATAAATCATGAGGAATAGCTTGCAAAGCTGCCAAGAAAATCAGCATATTGTAGCCGGTGAACGTCCAGGTCGTCATGTTTGCCATGGATAGCAAAATCATTTTCTTGCCAAAGAAGTTAATGGTTAGTTCTCCACCAAAAGCCTCTACCAGGGAGTTAAGCGGAGAAACTTCGGGGGTATAGATACATAGCCAAATGATAGCGGCAACTACCCCTGGTACTGCGTAGGGCAAGAACCAACCTAAACGGAAAATAGTTACGTGGCGAACGATTAGGGAATCAATAAGCAATGCCAAGGCAAGAGCAGAAATAATCATCACTGGTACTTGCACGATGGTGTATAGGATTACCCGACCGATTCCCGTCCAGAAAGCTCCGGAAAAAATAACATATTGATAATTCTCGAAGCCGACGAATACGTTATGAGATTCACCCCCGCCGAATGCGCCGCCACCTTGCGTTTTAACTTGGAAAAAACTTGAATAAACCGATATGCAAATCGGCAAAATGAAAATTAGCAGGAAAAGAATCGTAAACGGTGCCATAAATGCCCAGCCCGTAAGCGCTTCCTTTCTTGCTCGAGGCGTCTTTCGCTCCTTTGCGACCCCCGCCCCAGGTGGGAGCGCATCAGCATCACCTGCTGGTTTACGCTTTTCTACTTTAGTAGCACTCATGGTTAAATCCCCACGTATCTGTATTAAAGATTATTGGTATGCACCACAGAATGGATGTGTCTATTTTATTTCATTCAATAGCTTGGGATATACGGTTACGGCTCGAAATTCGTAAAAATAAACCGAAAATATAGCAATCAAAGGTATATCAGATATAGAAATGGAGGCACCTACCAACTTTGCGGGATGGTAGGTGCCTCCCAGATGCTTTCGGATACATCCTGTATCGAAAACATCAACTAAGACTCAAGCTCAGTTACTTTACTTGAAGATTCAGTTTCTTCAAAGCGTCCTTGAGCTGATCGCCCGAGTTCTTGAACACGTCTGCAACCTTCATGGTGCCGTCTCCGGCAGCAGCGCCGCCTTCACCACTGAGGTAGCCCTGAGGTACCGACCAGGAGGGCGGGAAGGTGAACGGTTTCATGTTGGTGTTAGCAGTGGTGAACTCTTTGATTACGTCCTGACCGCCGTAGAACTTGGCATATTCAGGAGCTTTAGGAGTTGCTTTTGCAGCTACAACCAGACCCTGGCTAGCTAGATCATCAACCTGCTCGTTGAACCAAGCGTTGAACTTCATAGCCTGTTCAGGGTGCTTACAGGTCTTGGAAACTACTACGCCAGAACCACCGTCGGGGCCGGAAGCACCACCAGGTAGCTGAGCGATAGCCCATTTACCGGCCTGATCAGGAGCGTCGCCAGCGATAAGCGGAGCTTCCCAAGCAGCACCGATGGTGCCAATCAGTTCGCCCTTCTGAACGGCAGGAGCCCACTCGTCAGCCCAGCGACCAACTACCTTTGCAGATTTTTCGTCAAGTAGTTTCTGCCAGAAAGCAGCAACGGAAGCGGAGCCCTTGTCAGTGGTATCAACTTTCCAGGCATCGCCTTCTACTCCGAACCACTGACCACCGGCTGCGGCAGTCATAGCGGAGAAGATTTGTGCGCCCTCGTCACCTTCGTAAGCCACAATGTACTTGCCTTTTGCAGCAGCAGCCTTTGCGGTGGTGGTGAACTCTTCCCAAGTGGTGGGTACTTTCAGACCCAGCTTCTCAAATTCTGCTTTGTTGTAGAAGTAAACCAGCGGGCCGGTATCCTGCGGAAGCCCCAGGTACTTGCCATCAACTGCCATTGATTCAAACGGACCGGGCAGGTACTTGTCTTTGTACTGGGTAGCATACTTGCTAACGTCCTGTACCAGACCCTTTACGTATAGTTCAGCCAAGTCAGCGTAACCAGCCTGGTACAAACAAGGCGCATTCTTTGCGTCGGTGTCAGTCTGTACTTTCTTGATTAGCTCTTGAGCTTTACCATCAAATTTCTTCGGGGTTACCTTGATATTTGGGTTCTCTTTATTCCATTTATCAACAATCGTCTGAACTTTTACCGCATTATCGGCATTGTCAAGACGGTGCAGGTATTCAATTTCTACCTTTTCATTGCTTTTGCTGTCAGTAGAACCAGCTTTGTTATCAGCACCGCCACAGGCAGCTAGCCCCAATGATGCCATTGCGACTACGCCAGCTAGAGCAATGCTTCGTTTTAGCTTACGAGACAAATCAAACCTCCTCGTCGAGCTGACCCGCTACAACGCGAGTCATTGAAAACTCATTAAGGATTATAGCAAAACTGGATTATCCCTGAAATTATTCCGAGTTTGATATGAAAATGAAATATTTTCGTATCCAAAATGTTATAAACTAAGTTGCTAAACCTCGGAGTAATCTCCGGAACCTTAGAGCTGCTTAAAGATTAACGCTCACGTCCTGCAACGCGTCCTTAATCGCGCCAATATCTTTACGGGAGGACATATCCAGCACCCCGCAAGCCACTGGAACAACCTCAATGTTCGAGCCGTTTTGAATCAGGTAACGTACCGCATCCGTCAGTTCGTATTCTCCCCGCACCGAGGGCTCAATATTTTCGCAAGCGGTAATAATACTTTGGTCGAATAGCCAACAATTCATATTGACTGGGGCATTAGGGTGGGCTGCCATTTCCACGTCAGAGGGCTTTTCAATAATGTTCTTCAACACCCCGTCGCTAACATCCATAATCGCATAAGCTTTCACCCGTTCTGCCTCGATATTAGAGTTCGCGATTAGCTCTGCCCGCGAAAACCCAGCTACCGCAAGCCCTGGGGCTTGCACCAATTGCTTTAATACCGGCACAGGGTAGTAGTTATCGGAATTTAGAACCAAGGAGCGATCTTCACCGATAAAATCTGCGGCAGCCGCGACCGCATTTGCCGTTCCTAGCGGCTCTTCTTGAATCGCATAGCTGATGGTTACCCGATTCTTTTCTACGTTGTCATAGTAGTTACGGAATGCATCATGTTCTGGACCGATTACCAGGCAGACCTCTTTAATCCCGGCATCAGCAAATGCGCTGATTACATAATCTAAGAAAGGGCGCCCAACGTTAATTAATCCCTTGGTACCTGCCGAAGCGGCAGCGGCTTGTTCGCCAGACAGATTAGTAGTTTCGTCATTTGCGCGCATCCGGGTACCTAGTCCCCGAGCCAAAACAACTGCTTTAGTAACCGCCATAAAAATCACCTTTGAAGTCAAATATCGGAATAACTAAGACTGCTCAATAATAGCAAGCTAAACCTGCCACAATCACGAGACGGGGTAGGTAAATACGATATCTATGCGCATAAAAGCCGATTGACAATAACTATTTCTCGCGAATGCTGCGGTCTGTTTAACCAACCGCATTGTTAAGGCGCAGCCGCCGGCGTAAAGTTAGAGTGTTTGAACTTTAACAGCGGCGTTGGGAGCAACCGAGATGACCACGATAAAAGGGCGAGTTTTTGATGGTTTCGGAAACCAGATTGGAAGCGGTCTAGTTCTAGATGGCAACCAGTTAGCTGAGGTCATTCCGGGAACTCCTGACGCAAATTGGCCGCTCATTGTTCCCGGTTTTGTCGATGTTCACTGCCACGGTGGGGGCGGGTTTTCTTTCCCCGACACCACTGATCCAGATGAGATAGCTACCGCGATTAAAGCTCACCGCAGTGGGGGCACAACCGCCCTATTTGCTTCCTTGGTTTCTCTGGCTGACCCCCTGCCCTATATCAAGGCTCTGGTTCCTTTCTGTGAAAAGGGCGAGCTTGTGGGTTTGCATTTAGAAGGTCCTTTTATCTCGAAAGCAAAATGTGGGGCGCAAAACCCAGAAGTTATCCGCCCAGCTGATTTAGCGGAGCTTGAATCTTGGCTTCAGGCTGGTCAGGGCTGGTTTAAGACCATGACTATCGCACCGGAAACCGATAATGCACTTCCGGCCGCGAAACTGTTACTCAAATATGGAGCGGTTCCCTCCTGGGGTCACACTTCCTGTAACGAGGATCAAGCCCGCCTAGCTTTGGATTACACGGTTAAAACCGCCGGTGAACTTAACTGGCAGGGATACGCGCAAACTGTTACTCACCTGTTTAACGCCATGTCCCCGATTAACCACCGTTCTCCCGGTCCGATTATCGAGTTCTTGCGATCGGCGAAAGACAGAACAGCAGGCGTTGAGGTTATCGCTGATGGGCATCATTTGAAACCCGAACTGGTGGAAGATATGTTCGCTACTTTCCCTGACGCTTCCCTATTCTTTGTAACCGATGCGCTGGCGGCCGCCTGTATGCCTCCCGGTAAATACACTCTGGGAGGATTAAAGGTTGAAGTAAAGAACGGAGCCTGCTATTTGGATGGAACCGATACCCTCTCGGGTGGGGCTTCCTGCCTGCTCAATCAGTTCGCCCTCTTTGCTCGGCGCGGACAAATCCCCCTAGCAAAACTGATTCGTGCCTGCGTGGGCACCCCGGTACAGGCAGCCTCAATTCCCGAGGACGCTCCTGGGGTAACTACCCGCTTTACTCCTGGCTGCAAACCTAGCTTTATGCTCTTAGATTCTGATTATCGGATACAACGGCTATTTAGGCAGGGTGAAGAAATCGAGCCATCCACAACAGAGAGTTAAGAGCGGTTGGCTAAGCTGATTTAAGGCTATTTTCACTGCTCAAAACGGCAACCACCGGTTCGCCTAGCTAACGTAAACCGGTGGCGGTCAGGTAGGCGAGGACGGCTCGCACCCGGCGGTTGGGTTCATCCGGGGTTAAACCCAACTTCATGAACACATTCGCAATATGTTTAGCCACTGATGCGCCGGATAGAAACAGTTTCGCCGCGATTTCCTCATTCGCTAAACCTTGCGCCATCAGCTCTAAAACTTCGTTTTCGCGAGGAGTGAGGCTGGAAAGAGCAGAACTGCGTTCCCGCACCAACTTAACTGCTACTTCCGGATCTACCACTACCCCGCCACTAGCCACAGTTTTGAGCGCATTCAAAAAATCTGCCACCCGTGAGACCCGCTCTTTTAACAGGTAACCGGTACCACCCGCATGATTTCCCGGCAGTGAAAACTGTTCGGAACTAAAAAGCTGAGCCGCATAGGCGGGAGCCACATACTGGCTGAGAACCATGATTCCCAGGTCAGGATATTTTTCCCGAATCTGTACGGCGGCGCGCAAGCCATCGTCACTCATACCTGGAGGCATTCGCACATCGGTTATCAAAATATCGGGAACCTGGTCGCCCTGGTATATCTGATCGACCACTTTTAACAGAGAGGGCACGTCCTCGGCTTGAGCGATTACTTGATTCCCTAATCGCTCCAATAGCCCCGCTAAGCCCTCCCGAATCAAAGTGGCGTCATCAGCCAAGATGATTTTCAAACCCGTCCTCCTCAACGCTAGGAATTAGAATCGGAATCTCGGCGCGCACCGTAGTTGGCCCGCCCAGAGGTGAAAGTATCCGCAAGTTTCCCCCGAAAGCCTCTAGGCGTGCCTGCAAACCTGCCAAGCCGTGTCCCGGAATGATTTTCGCACCCCCACCCCCATTATCCACTATGGAAATAACCAGGGAAGAACCCGCAACTATCAGCAAAGATGCTTTAGGATTTGCAACATGTTTGGCGATATTAGTTAGAGATTCGCACACCAAATAATAGGCGGCAGCAGCGGCTCCAGCCGGTAGAGACGGTAACTCTTCCGGCAGATGCATCTCAACTTGCACCGGAGAATCTGCGCACACGTCTCGCACTGCCTCCGCTAGTCCCTTATCGGACAATACTTTCGGATGCACCCCCGCAACTGTGCGTCTGAGCGCCACTAAGGATCTATCGTTAGCGTCTTGCGCCTGCCGCAGTAAAGAAAGTACCTCCTGTATTTTTGCGCTGAACTGCGGTAGGGAGACTGATTCCTGATTTATAGAACCGTCTAAAGACCCGGCAGGTTCCGCAGGAGGCGCGTCCTCGCCCAATACCGCTCCCCCGGATGCTTTCCCCGGTCGGTCTTGACTAGATTCAGCGTCCTTTAAAGCCGCAGCCTTCGCCAATTCGTGTTCCAGTAGACTAAGAGAAAGTTCCGCCTCTCCAACTTTCATGGAAGCGGCCACTAAGTATTGTTGTGCCCCATCATGCAGGTCGCGTTCAATCCGGCGGCGTTCAATCTCGAAAGCATCTACGATTTCCCGGCGAGAACGATGTAGCTGCCTGATTTCTTGCTCGTCCATCGGATTGCCTTGCGCAATCGAATAGATGATTCGCGGGTAAATAGCCGCCGCTAGGCTAAATACCAGCCATAACGCTATGGTCGCGATTAAATCTGGCGAACCGCCCCCCAGCGATAGCGGCGCTAGCAGCCGCTGGAAATAGAATTGAAAGAACTGGGTTACCAGGTAGCCCAAAACTACTAGCACCCAGAAACTAATAGCATTAACGAACAGGCAAAACAGCAATATAGGGATGTCGCGGTTGGTTTTAGCTGGTTGGGCAAGTTTTCCCTCTCCGGTCAATAAAGAATCATTCCCGGGGATAGCCCAAAGATGCCAAATGTTCGCGTCCGGTTTACCGAGCATTGCTCCAGCGCGATAACGCACTGCGCATGTGTAGTTGGCGAGGGTGATGCGAGCTTTTTTAGGATGAATCAGCATGAACGCTAAATGCACTAGCAGCGCTAAGAGTTCTACTACAAAATAGGCTGGCCCTAGCAGCAGCGCCATGCGGGGAGCCACCCGTTTTTTGTCGTTTATTCCCTGGAAAAAGGGATCTATTCGCTGCATGTTTCTATCCTATTGGCAAGCACTAGCGTTCCGACAGAGCGTGCTCACTATTATTTAGGTAGAGCTAGCACTACCTAAAAACTAGCTTTAAGGTGCTAACCGGAATGACTGCCGCCCGCAACAATAGAGAATATGGATATATCTACCGGCGCATTAACTAAAGTTTATGGTTCACGCACCGTTTTAGCGGGGATTGATTTACATATTCCCACTGCCAGCCAGGTAGCATTTACCGGGCCATCCGGGGTGGGAAAAACTACGCTACTTTACCTACTCAGTGGGATTATTGCGCCCTCTAGTGGCGAGATTTATTTAGGCAGTAGCCGACTTAACGATTACTCCCGGCGAGATTTACAGGCTCTACGCCGGCAAAAATTTGGATTTGTTTTCCAATCAGAGCAGCTAGTAGACCAGCTGAGCGTACGAGAAAATGTGGCTTTACCACTGCTGTTAAAACGGATAGGGCGCGCCGAGGCTATGTCTCGTACCCAAAGAGAGCTGGAAAAACTGGGTTTAGAAACCATTGCTAGTCAAATAAGTGGAAATCTATCGGCTGCGTTACGACAAAAAGTAGCTCTGGCGCGCGCCCTAGTTGGAAAACCAGAAATAATTATCGCCGACCAGCCGACGGACCGGTTAGATGAGGTAACGGCGCAAGAAATCATGCAGGTGCTATCTACTACCGCTCAACAAACGAGAGCCACCCTGCTGGTAACTAGCCTTAATTCACAGGACACTAGCTGGTGCGAACGCACGATTACTTTACGGGACGGATTGATAGTTTCCGATAGAACCAAAACGGCTTTGCCGGAGAATCCTGGGGAAAACTAAATGCGAACCCTACAACTTGTTTATAGCTGGTCGCGGCGGTTCCATTATCCGAAAACTGCGGAGTTTTTGTCTCTTTTCTCAGCTTGTTTGCCTGCTTATAGTATTTGTTTGCTACTAGGAGGAATAAAAGCGGCTTTCCGTCTAGGTATCTTTTGTCTCTCGGGAGCAGATTTTCAATGTGCTGGCTCGGTACAAGACTTATTTTCGCTGCGCGAATCTGATTTAGGGAACCAATTAGCAGACGTAGTGACCGTACTGTACGGATTAATGTTCACCGCTGCGGTGACTCTGATTGTTTTTCCCTTAACAATTTTGTGGTGGAATCGTCTAACCCTAGATGAACGCAGATTAGCTGAGTTATTAAATACTTTAGGAAAATTAGGGGCCCCCTTTCACACCAGGTTTCTGGTATGTGCATTATCGATGCTCGTTTATGCGGGGCTGGGATGGCTTGGGGGAGTAACGCTCTACTTTGCATCTGTACCGCTATTGGGAAAGCTGAAACTATTAGGAATGCCTCTAGGCGGATTTAACCTAATCCCACCTATTAGCACAGTGATAATAATTTTCTTAGTATTAGCGATAGTTCCTCTGTTGAAAGCGCTGACCCTAACCCGTAAATACACTGGCATCCCCCGCTACTTACGCTCCCGCAGCAGAGTCAGCGAGCTGTCAGGGGCAACAATAGGATTAATATTTATCGGTGCCTGCCTGGTCTCGATTCCGGGGCTATCGTTTATTCTCCCGCTAACTCCCCTGCTATTAGCGGTAGTGATATTCCTATTTTGTTTACTTTTCGCTTGGATTTTCGGAATATTTTTACCAGCGAATGCCCTCTATTTAGCGGTTTGGCCACTAAGTCGCACTCGCCACTTAAGTCTGCTTTTAGCAGTGCGAAATATCCGTCTCCACCCGCAAAGATACTGGGTATCAATTACCCCGGTACTATCCTTAGTGCTAAGTTACCTGCTAACTTTCATGTTCTTAACTATTTTTCCCTATCTTTGGAAAGGATCTGGCGACCCCACCCTCCCCGGTTCCAGCGAAAGCGCCGGGGCTTGGCAGTCACTTTTAAGTAGCGAGGGCGAGTTTTTTTCATTACTGCAAACCGATATTCGCAGCGGATGGCTTATTACCGCTGGTTTGGTAGCCGCCCTCACCTGTCTTTGCGTAGCCGTGAGCACCACTGCAGATAATGAGCAAAGCCGAACCCAAAAAGCCCTATTGCTCCAGTTAGGATGCCCGCCACGTACTATTCGCAGAGCAAAATGGTGGGAAATAATCTTGCCCTACATTTTCGGATTCAGCCAGCTAATCCTGGGGGTAATCCTATTTTTAACCTTACTGGTAGCTAATGGCGGTCTAGGGGTAAGCGAAGAGCTACAAACAACCCTAAAGATTACTGCCCCGATGGCAGCCATGTTAGCGGTAAGTGTATTAGTACAGATCGGGACGTTTATGGCACTTAACCGGAGCGGCAGTGTAGCCCAATCCCCTATGTCAGGTAGAGCTAGCTATAAGAAAAAATCATTGCCTAAGTGATGGTGAACCGGAAGCAAAGAAAATAACTTGTTAGATATGAATGGACCAACTAGAGAAAGAGCAGCCATGATTCAAAATGGAAACTATCCGCAAATGCCAGCCAATAGACGTTCTTTGGTGAGCTTAAAAGATGTTTACAAGATTTATCGGCAAGGAGAAGTTGAAGTCCGCGCCCTCAACGGGGTGAACGTGGATATTTACTCCGGTCAATTTACTGCCATCGTTGGGCCTTCCGGTTCTGGTAAATCAACTTTGCTGCATTGCTTAGCGGGACTAGACGCGGTTACCAGTGGACTGGTTACGGTTGCCGGGCAAAACCTGGCCGCTATGGATGACACTAAACTCACCAAATTTCGCCGCGACCATATCGGGTTTGTGTTTCAATCATTCAACTTAATCCCCACTTTAACGGCAGCAGAAAATATCCATCTGCCCGCGCTGCTATCAGGAAAGAAAACTGCTCCTGAATGGGAAAAACAGATTATCGAAATCTTGAATTTGCAAGACCGTCTAACCCATAAACCGGCAGAACTATCAGGGGGACAACAGCAGCGGGTAGCGGTAGCTCGCGCCCTGGTAGCCAAACCAGCCCTGTTGGTAGCTGATGAGCCCACGGGAAATCTGGACTCGTCCTCGTCAATGGAAGTGCTAAAACTGCTGCGGGAAGCGGTAAACAAGTTGGGACAAACCGTAGTGATGGTAACCCATGATGCTCGCGCCGCCTCGGTAGCTGACCGGGTACTGGTGGTTCGCGACGGGCAAGTAACCCAAGAACTTAACCAACCCAGCCGCGAAGAACTGGCACAGGTGATTTAAATGTTGTTTTTAACAAAAGCAAACCTGAAAGCGCATAGCCGCCAATATGTAGCAACTGCCATCGCTATCATTATTTGCTGTGTTTTTATTTGCGGAGCCAGCAGTTTTGCCTCCGTAATGAGTTGGGTGATGGGGGTCGGAGAAACCCAATTCAACCAGAATACCCAGGTACAGATAACTAACGAGGGCGAACAATACGATACCGACAGCGGTGAGGCCGTTAAAGGTATCGTTGCCTGGGACAAAATCCCCGGTAACGACTATGAAGGTATTCTGAAAAAACAAGACGCTATTCGTAACGCTGTCGGTAAAGACCTTGACTTACAGCCGCTTTACTATCCGATGACGGTCACCACTATCAATGAGAAAACTGTTTATTTGTTCGGAACAGGGCTATTACCTGAAGGCTATTATCGCCCTCCCTTAGCTGAGGGACGCTACCCTAGTGGGCAAAATGAAATACTTTTGGGCGAAAGCTACCTGGAAAATGGCAAAACTAAAATCGGTGACCGGATTGAACTTAAAGTTGATGAGCTAGTAAACGGGGGATACACCGGGAAAGAGAAAACCATTCCGGTTACGATTACCGGCACTATTAAACAAGATGCCGCTATGAGAATCGGGAACCTGCCGGATGTGTATTACTCAGCCCAGCTAACCAAGCAGCTAAGCAGTTACGCAAAAGAAGCACCCTCGAAAATCCTGGTAAACACCCAGCAAGATCCCAAAGAGGTAGTGCAAAAACTCGGTAAATACCTAAATGACAATAAACTGCTATCCGAAGATTGCTGGGTAGTTACCGTAGAGGCGCTACAAAAATCCTCCGATAGCGGTGTGGCGAAAACAATCGGGTTACAAGCGGCTTCCCTAGCTTTCCCACTGCTAGCGGTGCTGGTATGTATTGGAATCGTTTCTGTAACTTTCCAGGTGGTTCTAGCTAGGCGGAGGCGAGAAACCGCCCTGCTACGCTGCGTGGGGGCTACCGTTTCTCAAATCAGGCGTTCCGCATTTTCCGAATGCATTATGGTGGGCGTAATCGCTGCGCTTCTGGGAACTGCCTTAGGGTGGACTGCCTCGATTGTGGTGGCAGTAGCAACCGGAATGATTGGCTCATTTACCCAAGCGATGCAAATAATCGGTTTTACCCCGGTAGTGGTATCACTCTTAACCGGGATAATAGTGCCTTTGATTGGCGGAATGCGTCCTACCCTGGGACTAGCGAAAATCTTGCCGGTAGCCGCCTTGAACCCCATGGAGCTAAACAAAATGGGTAAGAAGAAACGCCACATTGTGCGCGGTGTATTCATGGGCCTGTTTAGCCTGGCTGGGGTGGGGCTTTGGATAATCGCCTGGGTTAATAAAGGAAATAACAACGAAACAGATATGGCTATTTCCCTCACTTGTGCCCTGGGAGGATGCCTATTTATTTTCCTGGCAACCCTGCTAGCTTGCCGCAGTTTCCTACCGGCATTCACTGCCGCCCTAACTCGTCCTTTTGCAGCCCGTTCTGCGACTTTAAAATTGGCGGGGGAAAATGTAAAACGCGATCCTAATCGCACTGGGGCTACCGGGACTGCCCTGGTGTTAGGGGTAACCTTAATGGCAACGATTTTGGTAGGTACACTATCTTTACAAAGCACAATCACTGACGAAGTAAACCGCCGTTTTTCAGTGGATATGTCGCTAGTTGCCGTAAATGACTCCCATCAGATGCCCGAGGCGATAACCAAGAAATTACCGAAGCTTCAGAGCGTAAATAAGGTTGCTTCTCTACCCTCTCGGATTATCAAAGAGGCTCATGATGAAAACGGTAAACCGGTTCAACTAAACATAGCGCTCGAAAGGGTAGAAGCTTACGAGGGCGAGAAAGAAGCAGAAACCAGCTCGGCTCCGGATAAGGGGGAGGGTGAAACCGGAAACACCTCGGATGCGATTGCCACCGATTCCGGCAAGCAAAAGCCAGAAAATCGGTCAGTTTTAGCAGTCGGTTTGCCCGATAATCCCGAGGCGGTATTACGTCATCAGGTTAAAACCCCTCAGAAAGGTACTGCCTGGTTAATGACCGAGGACGAGAACAAGCTCCCCGCAAAGGTGACCTTAACTTTTGCTAGCGGACAGAAGCTGACAGTAGCTTTAACGAAGGCTCCTAAAGAAAATCAAGCCTTCCCTAGCTCTACATTTGGCTCCTATCTAGTATTGTCACGAGCTGATTTAGACAGTATTACCCCCAGTGAAACCGGGAATAATCCGGCAGGCGTAATCTTCAAAATGAATATGGAAAAAACCCCTACCGAGATTTTGGAGGACATTCAGGAGCTATCAACCTTGGCTCCGGCAGATTCTTTAGCTCAAACTGGAGGGGTAATTATTACTGCCTCCGTTAATCTGCTGCTAAAAATACTGATGACCATTCTGCTATCCCTATTAGGGGTATCTGCCCTGGTCTCCTTGGTGGGGGTCGCGAATACTTTGAGTCTTTCAGTAGTTGATCGCAAACGCGAAAACGCTCTACTCCGGGCTGTTGGTTTTACTCAAAAACAGATTCGCGCCATGCTGCTGACCGAGGGGACGCTAATCGGATTAGGGGCGCTGATTGTCGGGATTGGAATGTCGATACTGTTCTCATGGTTCGTGATGCAATGTATGCCTTTCAATGGTTTCATAAGTCCGAAAGACATTCACCTGCAAATCCCGTGGCTCTGGTTAGGGATAATAATCCTGGTAACTGAAGGGTTCTGTTTCCTAGCCTCGGTGCTGCCCGGTCGCCAAGCCGCTAAAGCCAGCCCGGTAGCTGCTTTAGCTAGTGCTGACGAGTAAACAAGCAGATGGGTCAATAGCCCGATTGCAGTTTGGGGGGCGCTGCCAAGCAGCGCCCCCCCAATAAAGTATCATCAGCTCAAATAGTATTTTGGGGCTGAATCCTCCGGACAAATAAGTGCCGATTAGAAGCCAATTACCCCTAATCAGGTAGGGAATCTACTCCAATCTCCAGGGCGAGCCGGTGGCTTTGACCCGGCTGCAGCAAAAGCGCATTTTCGCGTGCGTTTCCAAACTCAATTCCGGCAAATCGGTAAACTTCCTGGTCGGGAATATCGCTAAAATCTTTAATAAACCGATCCCACGGTGTCCACACGATAGTGGATTTAGACCCCGATTTCTTTAACCAAATCTTCCTCCTCCAAGCTGAATCATAAATTTCCAGGTTAGAAGCGGAATCATAAATCCGGTCAAATGACTGATTAAAAGTAATCGGCTGGTCTTCACTAGCTTTCTTGTCAGTTAAAGTATCTAAGAAAACTGCGTGTTCCAGACCGTGAAGCTCACACTGCCTTAAATCACTAAATCCCAGGTAGGTATGGAATACCGCCTCAAATGTGAACGGGTGATCATCGGTATTTACCGCCTCCAATATCAGCCGTAGAGTCTTACCCACCTCGATTGTTAGCTGTGCTGAAAAAGCATGGGGAAATAGTTCTCCGCCTTTATGTGACAGGCGATAGGTCAGCACTTTATAGCCCGCTTCAGCGCCCGCTTGGATATCCCCATTACCGGGCATTTGCGACCTAGGGAATTCAATTCCTTTTCCCCCTGGAACTTGCACCGCTGGGCTTGAGGCGCTATCAACCCGCTCCCAAACAGTAGTTTTCGCAAAACCATGATTACCAGCTGCACCTGCCGGGGCTGCCGGCGAAAACCTGGGATTGCCGAACCAGGGCAAACAAATCGGGATTCCACCTCGCACGGTAGTGTCCCCCGAAAAACTAGCTTGGTCAGACAGCCAAACAACTGGATTTTGCCCCCGCGGAGTCCAAGAAAGCACCTGCGCCCCAAAATCAGTAATTTCAGCTAGCGAGTATTCAGTGTCAATCTTGCGTACCTGGATTTGAGTATCACTTGCCATAAGGCAAGCATATATTCAAAACCTTTAGTCAGCGCCGAAACCAAATTAACGGCTATATCCCGCCATTTCTTCTAGGCGGGCAATCCGTTCATCCATAGGCGGATGGGTAGAAAACAGATGCTTTAACCCCTTCCCGCGGAAAGGATTAGCAATCATCATGAAACCAACCTTCTCGGTTTGCGGATTACTCTGCAGAGGACGCGCCACCGTTCCCGCCTCTAGTTTCTTTAGCGCACTGGCTAAAGCTAAAGGATCTCGCGCAAGCTCAGCGCCGGTCTCATCTGCGTCAAACTCGCGCGTCCGAGAAATCGCCATTTGGGTAAACATCGAGGCAATCGGGGCTAACAACATCAAAAGAACCATCGCCACCCCGCCAAGCGGGTTATTGTCACTGTCGCGGCGTCCTCCCCCAAAGAAAAACAACATTTGCGCAACCGAAGTAATCAGACCGCCAATGGCTGAGGCCACCGAAGAAGTCAAAATATCGCGGTTATAGACGTGCATTAACTCGTGCGCCAAAACCCCGCGAAGCTCACGCTCATCAAGGAGCTGTAAAATCCCCTCAGTACAGCAAACCGCTGCATTTTGCGGATTACGTCCCGTAGCAAAGGCGTTAGGGGCCGAAGTAGGAGCAATATACATTCGAGGAACCGGCTGACCGGCAGTTTGCGAAAGCTCAGTAACAATCCGCACTATTTGCGGATATTTCCCCGGATCCACCGGGTAGGCGTTCATGGATCTAATCGCGATTTTGTCTGAATTCCAGTAGCTATAAAAAGTTGAAATCAACCCGATAGCGGCAAAAATCCAGATAAAAGCGGAACTGCCGGTACCGTAAGCAATCAGATAGCCAACTAGCAGCAGTAACGCCCACATCAAAGCGAACAGCATCCCAGTTTTCAAGCTATTACTAAAGCGTTTCTTGCCCATTTATCCCTCCTGATTACCCCGCAATCTAGCAGGTGAAACTGCACGAATACTGACAAATTCCTGCCAAAGAACTGCAAGCTCACCAAAGATGAAAAGACAGGTGAACTGGCTATTCGCCGTCCTTACCGATTAAATCTTCCGGCACGTCCTCCCCGCGAGAAATCGCGCTCATAGCTTTGCGGGATACTACCTTGACTCGTTCGCGCGCGCCACGGCCGCCCTCGACCTCGCCAAAGTCTGCACCCAGCTGCTTTTCATATTCGTCCAATAGTTCCCAACCATGCCAGGTAGAGAAAGGAACCCCGCGCTGCTCAAGCAGTTCAATCATGGCATCGTGTCCCACCGCTTTCCCAGTAGCCACCAACTTGCCAGCTTCCGCGTCCTCTACCAGGTGGGCGATAGTTTGCTGCGCATCAGACTTGGTAGAACCAATCAGCCCCACCGGGCCGCGCTTTACCCAACCGGTAGCGTAAATCCCGGTCAAAGGAGTTCCCTCCAAATCGGTGACCCGTCCTTCCTGATTGGGGATTACTCCGCGACGCTCATCGAAAGGCAATCCCGCAATCGGAGAAGAGAAATATCCCACTGCGCGATAAACCGCCTGTACCGGGGTTTCCCGCAGCTCGCCAGTCCCGGAAACCGTTCCGTCCCCGTTCAGCTGGGTACGTTCGGTAACGAGGGCGCGCACATGCCCGTCCTCGTCAGCTAAAATCTCTTTCGGAGCCGAGAATAAATGCAGGTGGATACGGCGATCAGCTTCCCTATCGTCCTCGTCCATGGCGTAATTAATTAAGGTATCAACCACCATTTTGGTTTGTTTAGAAGCCGCAATCGCCTGCTCCGAGCCTTCGTCGAACTCGAAATCTTCCTCGGAAACGATAACTTTTACTCCCGGCTGCTGCCCGAGTTCGCGCAGTTCCAAGGGGGTGAACTTCACCTGAGCCGGTCCGCGCCGCCCGAAAACATGCACGTCTGTGATTGGGGATTTATAGAGCTCTTTCGCCACGTTTTCCGGAATCTCGGTTTTGAGCATATCGGCAGGGTGCTTCGCCATTACCCGCGCGATATCGAGGGCGACATTACCGACCCCGATAACCGCGACCTCTTTCGCCTCTAAAGGCCAAAAACGCGGATAATCCGGGTTGCCGTCATACCAAGAAACAAAATCGGCAGCCCCATAACATTCCGGCAAATCCTGACCGGGCAAATCAATCGGTTTATCCCGATCAGACCCGGTAGCGAAAATAATCGCATCATAATGTTCATGCAGGTCATCGACAGTTATATCTGCGTCCTCGCCGCCAACATTCACATTTGCCAGCAGACGGATATCGCCGCGCTGCAAAATCTTGTAAAGGGCAGTAATAATGGCTCGAATCCGGGGATGATCGGGCGCTACGCCATACCGAACCAATCCATAGGGTGCAGGCAGACGCTCAAAGAGGTCAATCTCTACATTAAGACCAGATTTGGACAAAATATCAGAAGCATAGATGCCAGCGGGGCCGGCTCCAACTACAGCGACACTAAGCGGACGGTCAGACACTAAAACCCTTCCTTTTACGTAATAAATCTGGCGGCGCCACCTTTTAGCACCTCAAACCTCAAATTATTCTAGCTGTAAATCACGACTATCTCGCATTTTATTGAGCGGTCTCACACAATGGTTCAGCCATCTTTGGCAGGAGCGAGCACAGAAAGCAACGGCGAGGAAACGGACAAACCCTATTTTGAACGCCGCTAGCTCGTAACTCGCGCAATAAAAGCAAAGCTGCCCCAAGTAATGATGCATGGGAGACAATAGGGATATTAAAGGAGGAAACAAATGACTACACGGAGAACTCCGCGCAGACCAGCAATGCTAGATGCTGAGCAGGCAGAAAATATTCCCGGTGCCGAGGACGGGGCTCGCTCCTCCGAGGTAGCTCACCTGGTAGCGCAAACTCTGCTGGGGATAGAAAAAGACACTGACCAGAATGTTCAACACTTGCGGGAGCTGCTGGAATCTGGCGGGGTAGATACGGTCAGTGAACTGTGGTCAGCCTCGCCAGCCAATACTTTGCCGGGGACACTCTGGCGACTGTACTTGGTGTATCAATGGTATTTACGCGACCCTAAGCTGGTAAATGAACGCTTCCAGCAGGGCCTAAGCGCCCTAGAGATTGGGGAAGCTGCTCCTGTCGAGCGATCCGATAAAACGGTGTCCACCCTTATGGAGGAGCTAGCAGCACTTTGGGAAGCAAAAACCTCAATAACGGGACTCGAACCCCTACTAGATAAGGTTGCAGATTTCCTGCACGTACTGGCCAGTGGAGTCAGCGCGGAATGGATTAAAGATGCCCGGGACGAACTAGCCGATCCGGTAACCTTGCGCCCCCAGGCGCTACTACAAACCGCGAGCGACCTTAAGCTATCGGCACGTATAGCCAAGGCAAATCGCCTAGACTAGAAATAAATCTACCCAAACTACCGCAGGTAAAGTCACCAGTTTTTAGAAGGGATTGGCATGGACGGCAAACAGGAAACTGGCAACAGAACAGAACCGAAAGTGCGTAAAGCCAAAATTAAAGAGGACGCGCAAGGCGACCCCCAGGTGGTACCTTCACCTGCCGATATTGCCCGGGTTTATAAAGAAAATCCACAAACTGAACCGGTAGCACAGGTAGACCGGCAGGCGGCACAATCCAATTTTGAGACTGCCACGGCTGATGAGCTGATTTCTTCAAAGATTTCTCCCGAACAGTTTCCCGGGATCGATTATGAGGACGCTGACTACGCCCTCCCCGATAAAAAATCCCCGTTTATAGGGGGGCAAAAGATCGATAAATCCGGTAAGCCTCCTGCCTCGGAAAATAACGCTGGCAAACCAGCTAGCGAAAAGGAAGCCCAGACCGGGAAACCGGCAGCTGCCAGTAAGCCTGGTGATTCCCCCGTAAAAACCGAGTCTAAGGCGCAAAAGCCTTCCGATGCAGAAGCATTAGCGGCAGGTCACGCCCAAACCGATGGCCCTGAAGACCTTTCCCAAATCAGCCCCTCCACTTTGCGGGAGGCTCCCGGGATGGACAAACTCGCGCAAGCCGGTCCCCTCGGTCAAGACAAACCCCTGCCCAAGGGACGTTTCGGAGACAGGGAACTATCTTGGATGCAGTTCAACCAGCGAGTATTAGAGCAGGCAGAGGACGAGCGGCTGCCTATTTTAGAGCGCGCCTGGTTTACCACTATTTTCTCTTCTAACTTGGATGAGTTCTATATGGTGCGCGTGGCAGGGCTCAAACGTCGCATTGCGGCCGGAATTGCCCGCACCGCCGCCTCCGGTCTTACCCCCCGGCAAGTGCTTGACCTGGTGACAGAGCGCGCCCAAGTATTGTGTGCGCGGCAAGCCGATTTTGTGCAAAACACGTTGCTTGGCGAACTGGAAAATGTCGGGATTAAACTGCGGCGTTGGAATGACCTTTCCCCGGAGCAACAAGATTTTCTGCACGGGTATTTTCGTCGCCAGATTTTCCCGATTCTGACCCCGTTGGCGGTCGATCCTTCGCACCCTTTCCCCTATATTTCTGGTCTGTCAGTTAATTTGGCGGTGGTGCTGCGTAACCCGCTAACTGGAAAGCAACATTTTGCCCGGGTGAAAATTCCGGAAAGCCTGCCCCGCCTAATCTGCGTGGAACAGGCAATTGACCAGGTAAGCCCAGAGGACGCCCTCGACACTAAAGGACAAGTCACTTTCGTTACCTTAGAGGATGTTATCGGCCCCCACCTAGATCACCTCTTCCCCGGCATGGAAATCCTGGAACATCACGTGTTCCGCCTGACCCGCAACGAGGATTTGGAAGTTGAAGAGGATGACGCCGAGAATCTGCTAACCGCAATGGAACAAGAGCTGTTGCGGCGACGTTTCGGCCCGGCAGTGCGCCTTGAGGTAGCGAAGGGTATATCGCGACCGGTACTCGATTTCCTGGTTGCCAAACTGGAAATTGGGATGGAGGACGTGTTTTCTCTCCCCGAACCGATTGACCTGCGCTGCCTGAATGAACTGCACGAACTGGATTTGCCGGAACTCAAGTACAAGAAGTTCGTACCGGCCACGGCGGCAGGTCTTGCGGAAGTGGAATCTGCCAGCCCCACCGATATTTTCGCGATGATTCGCAGTCACGATGTGCTCTTACATCACCCCTATGATTCTTTCTCCACTTCGGTGCAGCATTTCGTAACCTACGCCGCCAGGGATCCAAAAGTGCGTTCCTTAAAGCAGACCCTCTACCGCACGTCCTCGGATTCACCGATTGTGTCTGCCCTGATAGAGGCGGCACAAAACGGGAAACAGGTGTTGGCGATTGTAGAGATAAAAGCCCGTTTTGACGAGGACGCCAACATTTCCTGGGCGCGTAAATTAGAGCGCGCCGGGGTACACGTGGTGTATGGCATGGTGGGCTTGAAGACCCACTGCAAACTGTCGATGGTGGTTCGCGAAGAAGCCGATGGTCTGCGCCGTTACTGCCATGTGGGCACTGGCAACTATCACCCCAAGACGGCTCGCGGATACGAGGATTTGGGGCTTTTAACCTGTGATAAAGAGGTCGCACAGGATTTAACTCGACTGTTTAATCAACTGTCTGGGTATGCACCGCGTACTTCTTTCCATCATTTGCTGGTAGCTCCCCGCTCTATTCGTCCGGGAGTTATTGAACGGATTGAACGGGAAGTTGAAAACCATCGTAAAGGTCTGCCTGCCTATATCGGAATCAAGGTAAATTCCCTGGTAGACGAAGCGGTTACTGATGCGCTTTACCGTGCCAGCCAGGCGGGCGTACCAATAGATATTGTGGTGCGCGGGATTTGCACGATTCGCTCCGGGGTGCGGGGGCTATCGGAGAATATCCGGGTGCGTTCTATTTTGGGTCGCTTCCTGGAGCATTCGCGTATTTATGCTTTTGAAAATGGGGGGCAGCCGGAAGTTTGGATTGGGTCTGCTGACCTGATGCACCGCAATCTAGATCGTCGGGTAGAGGCTTTGATTAGGATTAAAGATCCCGATATGACCGCGGAACTTATGGATTTAGTTAAACTTGAGGCTTCACCGCAGGTTTCGTCTTGGCATTTACGTAGGGACGGAACTTGGCGACGCCATATTGAAGCCAAGGATGGCTCGGCGCTGATGGATATCCAAGAATATCTAATCAATAAAGCTAATTCGCGGATGAAAGGACGCTAGAGGCTAGGTGTTCACCTAACTTCTCACGTTAAACAGTTTTACCTCTGTAACCTGGGGTAATGACCTTATACGTAATTTGTTAGACAATGGGAACAGATTACGAGAAAGGCAAGTGGCTATAATGACGGCTCGACCTAAGCCACCGCATATGCGGATAGTACGCTCCGCGGGCGCATTAGTGTGGCGTCTGCGAGAGGGAGCCAGCCCAATTCCTGGCACTTCCATCCCCCGCGAGCGTCAAGATATAGAGGTTTTGATAGTGCATCGCCCTCGCTACGATGACTGGTCATGGCCAAAGGGTAAACGCGAACCTGGGGAAGCTATCCCGGCAACAGCGGTACGGGAAGTAGAAGAGGAAACCGGTGTCCCGATTCGCCTGGGAGCCCCGCTTACGATGCAGAGGTATCGTTTAGGCGCGGGAGTTACGAAGGAAGTTCACTATTGGGTAGGTTTTCCTGATGTGTCAGCGGAAACTTTGCGGGCACGCCCGCTAGCTCCTCTTGCATCTTCCAGCGAGATTGATAAGTGCGAGTGGGTGGGTTCGCGTAAAGCCATGAAGCTGCTTACGCGGCGAGGCGATCGGCGCCTTTTAGAGGAACTTTTAACCCGCCTAGCTGATAAGACCCTACAAACCCGCACTTTAGCTATTTTGCGTCATGCAAAAGCCACTAAACGAGCCTGTTGGGAGGGTGGCGAAATGACCAGGCCTCTATCTAGGCGGGGCTCATCTCAAGTTTTGCGGTTAATCCCGGTACTTTCGGCGCTGGGCATTAACCGGATTATTACTTCTCCTTGGCGGCGTTGCGTTGCCACGGTCGCTCCTTATGCCACTTTGTCGGGCATACCCTTAAAAACTGAGGCTTCATTCACCGAGGATGCCTACCGTGATGACTGCGCAAATATGCGCTCAATGGTGCGAGAACTGCTTCAAGAACAACCGCAACAACCGCAAAGCCCAGTGGCTTTGTGTGTTCATCGCCCCACTATTCCGGGGATTATCGGAGAGCTAGCGCCGCTTACCCCTAATCATTTAGGTAGATTGCTGCCCCAACGTGATCCCTATTTGAAATCTGCGCGTATGCTAATTGTTCATTTGGCAGACTATCCTCAGCCACGAGTGGTGAGCCTCGAAGAATTCAGCCTGGATTAGGCGATTTAACCATATTTGCCAGCATTTTTTAGCAAGTAGTTAGACTGGAGATATGAGCGATTCCTTTAGCGTGCCCAGCCATGATTGCCCTTCTACTTCCGCTGTTATGCCGGGTGAGGCTGATGGTGAGAGTGCGTCCTCGCCGGTCGGTAACGGTGACCATTTAGTACCGGCTATTCTTCCTCGAGTGGGAATAGGTACTGATGTGCATGCTTTTGCTGATTCTAGTGCTGCCGATAATGCTGCACGTCCTTGTATGGTTGCGGGGCTTTCTTGGCCGGGCGAACCACCCCTTAAGGGTCATTCGGATGCAGATGTGGCTGCTCATGCCCTTTGTGACGCTATTTTGTCGGCTGCCGGTCAAGGCGATTTGGGTACTCATTTTGGCACCAATCGCCCCGAGTGGCAGGGTGCTTCTGGTAAGCAGCTACTGGAAGCCACTATGGAGATTATTCACCAGGCAGGGTGGGAACTGGGTAACGCCGCAGTTCAGGTGATTGCAAACCGCCCACGGATGAGGCAGCGTTATGACCAGGCTCGCGCGATTTTAGAAGAGGCAGTGGGGGCTCCGGTGTCTGTTTCTGCTACTACCTCGGATTATCTAGGCTTTACTGGGCGAGGCGAGGGCGCAGCGGCGGTTGCTACCGCTTTGGTTTACCCTTTGGGGCGTAACTAGCCAAAAGTTCTAGGACGTAGATAGCTAAATTTTGGTAAGGGTCAGCAGCTCAGTTACTAAGGATAGGTTTTAAGTAGTAAAAATATCTTGGTCAGCAGTATTTAGTGTGCATTACACCATACAATACAGGGCTTTAGTCCCAGATTAATTTATGATTTCTATTCAGACCTTAAACTCTATCTAAACCTTTATTTTTCTGGGATTTTACCCCATACCGTGAAAAAAGGATTACACTGTCTCATATATCTAAAGTCCCGGGGTATATTGTGATTAGCTTGACATCAAGATATTATATTTGCAATCAGAACTGTCGGCACAAACCCCAATGGAGAGCAAATGATAAACACATTCTCAACATTAGTGAGACCCACTGTTGGTGCAGCAGATTTTATTAGCAGTGGAAACACCAGCGGAATCGCCATTGCAATGGTTATCTACTTCGTAGCCATGATTCTGATTGGCATCTACGGTTACACCCGCACCCAAACCATGGATGACTTCATGGTTGGCGGGCGCTCCCTACCGCCCCTAGTCGCCGCCCTCTCGGCGGGAGCCGCAGATATGTCCGGTTGGCTAATGATGGGATTACCCGGCGCTCTTTACCTTACCGGTCTGGTGGAATCCTGGATAGCCATCGGGCTGCTGATTGGTTCTTGGTGCGCCTGGAAATGGGTAGCGCCGCGATTACGCTCCTATTCACAAGTTGCCGGGGACTCAATTACCGTTCCCTCATTCATGTCAGCTCGCCTTAAAGACGACAAATACATTCTGCAACTGGTAGCCGGAGTTATTATTCTTTTCTTCTTCACCATCTACGTTGCTAGCGGCATGGTTTCCGGCGGAGTGTTCTTTGAATCCATCTTCCATGTGAACTACCACGTAGGCATGGTAATCGTAGCCGGAGTAGTTATTCTTTACACCCTGGTGGGCGGATTCCTGGCGGTATCATGGACCGACATGGTACAGGGCATTATGATGCTAATCGCCCTACTCCTAGTGCCAATCTTCGGGGTGGTTGCCCTGGGTGGCTTCGGAGTAATGACCGATACTCTAAACGGCTTAGGAGGTCATATGTTCTCCATGATTGGTGACGGTGCAGCCGGAAAACTCTCGATTCTAAACGGGCTAGCCTGGGGGCTAGGCTATGTGGGAATGCCGCATGTAATCGTGCGCTACATGGCACTACGCTCCCCGAAAGAAGCAACTTCGGCTCGCCGCCTAGGCATCGGCTGGATGTTCCTGTGTGTACTGGGCGCAACCATGACCGCTCTAATCGGGCGCGCCCTCACCGAAAACGGTCTCGCCGGAATCAAAGACGCCCTAGATAAGGTAAAAATCAACCCCCAGGAAAGCATTTATCTGGTAATGGGAGAAAAACTCTTCCCCGCCATACTTGCCGGTTTTATGCTGGCCGCTATTTTAGCTGCCGTCATGTCCACCGTTTCTTCCCAGCTATTGGTGACCTCCTCGGCAGTAGTAGAAGACATTTACCGGGGCATTAAGAAACGCCGACTGCTGGGAGCCAAGGGTATCAACGCCGGACGGATGGTAGTGTTAGCGATTTCCGTAATCGCCGCTTTCTTCGCCTGGTTCCGTACCGACTCGATTCTAGGGCTAGTAGCTTTCGCCTGGGCAGGTTTTGGAGCGGCATTTGGACCGGTAATCATACTCAGCCTCTACTGGCGCAAATACACCTGGCAAGGAGCCGCAGCCGGAATGGCAGTCGGCGCAATTACCGTAGCTATCTGGGGTAACCTACCGGATAACGTACCGATGTTCTTCCAGGTCTACGAGATTCTGCCTGGATTCTTACTGAATCTGCTAGTTTCCTGGCTGATATCGCTAGCAACCTATAAACCGAATCAAGAAATAGACGAAGAATTCAATCTTGCGGTTAAACTTGCACACGCTAATCAAGATGAAATTAACTCTGCCCTCGAAGGAAAAACTGTCACCCCCGTGACCACTATGCCATTCGCTGAGGTAGAGGGCGACGTGCAGATTAGAACAAAAAATACAACTAAATAAAAAATAGGGACATAGGAAAGAAGTCCCTAAAATCGGGGTACACTTCCTCGCATCTAGTGTTACCTTGAACATATAAGTGCGTAGCGGGTCGAGCAACCAGCAAGCTCGAGCCGCTACGCCTTAGGTGCGATTGATACCTAGTAAAAACTCTTTCCTAAGAAAGGACTAAAACAAATGTCAGAAAGCGTGGCTCCCCCCAAAGCTGGCGGGGAAACCGGCGACTGCCGTCACCTTGCAGATCTGGCGGTTGCTCGCGCCCAAAAATGGGTGCGGGAATCCGAGAAATACCCAGAAGATCGGGCAGCAAAACTCCTCTCCCAGGTACTTGAAGACCAGACTGGTTTGGACTTTACAGTTGCCTTTGTAGATGGGGTAATTCGCCCTGAAGATATTAAGGTTGCCGCCGAGGAGCTTAACCGCCTCGCGTCCTCTTCCATAGGGTTCTTACCCTGGTATCTGCGCCTACCCTTCAAGATAGGTGGGGCAATGGCACCGCTGCTACCCAATCTGGTTATCCCCATTACTCGCAGCGTGTTCGCGAAACTGGTCGGGGATTTGGTGCTCGACGTTTCCGATGCCAAACTTGGTCCGGCAATCGAACGGCTAAAACACGGTGGCGCCAGGCTGAATATGAACCTGCTAGGAGAGGCGATTCTCGGTGATGAAGAAGCTGAAAAACGGCTAACTGACACTATGGCGCTGTTAGAGCGCCCAGATGTAGATTACGTATCCCTAAAAGTATCGGCAGTTACCGGTCCGCACAACCCCTGGGCTTACGACCATGTGGTAGACAGAGCGGTAAACGCCCTCTTGCCGCTATATCGGCGCGCTAACTCCTATGACCAGAAGAAATTCATCAACCTGGACATGGAGGAATACAAAGACCTCCATATGACCATTGATGTATTCAAGAAGATTCTGGAAACCCCCGGGCTTGAAAAGCTAGAGGCTGGCATCGTCTTGCAGGCATATTTGCCTGACGCTCTGCCCGCTATGAAACACCTACAAAAGTGGGCAGCTCGGCGCGTAGCTAGCGGGGGCGGGCGGATTAAGGTTCGCGTTGTAAAGGGCGCAAACCTGTCGATGGAGACGGTAGAGTCACGTGAACGTGGCTGGAAACTCACCACCCAAAAGAGCAAGCAAGATACCGACTCTAACTACATGAAAGTGCTCGACTATGCACTAACTAAAGAACACACCCGCAACATCAAAATCGGGGTAGCAGGAATGAACCTGTTCACCGTGGGTTTTGCCTATGAACTGGCTAAAGAACGCGGGGTATTGGACTCTGGCGGGGTAGAGTTCGAAATGCTTTCCGGAATGGCTTCCCCCCAATCCAAGGCAGTTGCCGAAGATACCGGTCACCTCCTGTTCTATGTGCCGGTAGTTAATCCGGAAGAATACGATGTGGCAATCGCCTACCTGGTGCGGCGGCTAGAAGAAAACTCCTTGGAACAAAACTTCATGTCCGATATTTTCGATTTGGACGATGCTGACGTTTTACACAAGGAAGAACAGCGTTTCCGCCGCGCCCTAGATAGGGTGCACGAAGTGGAAGTCGGTCCAGTTCGCCACCAAGACAGGTGCAGCGAGAGTACCGAAGATATTAAATCTTTCGTACAAAAGGACGGGGAGTGGACTTTTGAAAACACCCCGGATTCTGACCCTTCGCTACCTGCAAATATCGAGTGGGCACGCCAAATTATTAAAGCTATCCCCGATTGTCAGATTGGGATTAAAGAGGTCGAGGAAGCCACCGTTTCCGACGCTAAGGTGCTCGATCAAATGCTGGCTGGGGCAGAGGCAGCCGCGAAAGTCTGGGCGGCGCGTCCCGCCAAGGAAAGGTCCGAGATTATTCACCGCGTGGGCATAGGGCTCAGCGAAAATCGTGCCCAGCTGATGGAAATCGCGGCCGCTGAATGTGGTAAAGCCCTAGATGGCGGCGATATCGAGGTATCGGAGGCCGTGGACTTCTGCCATTACTACGCTCAGCAGTGCCTAGAGCTAGAACAGCAAGCAGGAGCCAAGTTCCAGCCGGCACGGGTAACGGTTTCTACCCCGCCCTGGAACTTCCCGATTGCTATTCCGACTGGTTCCACTGTTTCGGCGTTGGCAGCAGGTTCATCGGTAATCTTCAAACCGGCTAAAGAAGCTGCTCGTACCGGCGCGCTGCTTGCCAAGATAATGTGGGAAGCTGGGGTTCCGCGAGAGGTTCTGCACTTTGTCCAACTAGGTAACCGTGACCTCGGCAAGAATCTAATGGCTGATAAACGGGTAGATCGAGTTATTTTGACTGGTTCTATTGACACTGCCAAGATGTTCCGTTCCTGGGATAACAATATGGGTCTGCTGGCGGAAACCTCCGGCAAGAACGCAATTATTGTTACTCCCTCAGCGGATTTGGATTTGGCGGTCAAAGATATTATTAACTCAGCGTTTAGCCACTGTGGGCAAAAATGCTCGGCTTCTTCGCTGGCTATTTTGGTCGGTTCAGTAGGTTATTCCGAGCGGGTACATCGCCAGCTACTTGACGGCGTACGCTCGCTGGTGGTGGACTATCCCACCAATCCTGCCAGCCAGACCGGCTCCCTATGCACCCCGGCAACCGGAAAGCTGCTGCGCGGTCTAACCACTTTGGGACCGGGCGAGCATTGGGCGTTAAAACCCAAGCAGCTAGATGATTCCGGGAAACTGTGGACTCCGGGAATTCGCGCAGGGGTACAGCCGGGCAGCGAATACCACCTCACCGAGTATTTCGGCCCGATTCTGGGGATTATCCGCTGCGACACCCTGGAAGAAGCTATCGAGATTCAAAACGCCACCGATTACGGTTTGACCGCCGGGTTACATTCTTTAGATGCCGACGAAATCAACCTGTGGCTAGATCGCGTACAGGCCGGTAACGTCTATGTCAATCGCGGTATTACCGGTGCTATCGTGCGCCGTCAGCCTTTCGGAGGGTGGAAGAACTCCGCGATTGGGGCAGGTACGAAAGCTGGCGGTCCGTCCTATCTGTATGGTTTGGGCGAGTGGGAAGCCGACGGTATCCCGGAAAACGAGGGCGTGGAGCTACGTAACCGCGCCCTGGTTGAGGGCGCGAAAGTGGCGCGCTCCCTCGACTCTAATAAAGAGTTTGTGATGGCTTCGCTGCGCTCTTCACAACAGGCTCTAGACAGCGAGTTCGCTATCGGACATGACCCTTCAGATTTGCGGGTAGAGCGTAACGTGCTGCGTTACTGTGCGCTGCCGGTCTTGATTCGTCTATCCGAGGGCGAGGACGCTTCTCAAGTGTTAATGCTGGCGGCTGCGGGTCGCGCCGTTGGTTCTCAAGTGGCGGTATCAATGCCGCAGGAACCAGATTCAGCGCTGCTCCAGTACCTGCGAGTACAGCATATTGATTACGAGGTCGAGTCTGACCAGTCTTTCCGTGACCGTTTACCCGCTTGGGCTGCCGGTGCCGGTCTGGACGCACGGATTCGCCTGATTGGTGGAGATGTTAAAGCCGTAAATGAGGCGGTTAGTGGCAATGTGAATGTGGCGGTCTGGTCGCACCCGGTTACTGCTTGCGGACGCGTAGAAATGATTCCATTTGTACGTGAACAGGCAGTAGCCTTCACTAACCACCGTTTCGGTAACCATACTCCCCTGTCAGAGCAGGTGAAAATCTAGCGGCTCGCTAGGTCTATAACTAAATAAATACTTTGTGGGGGTTGGGAAGTATTTCCCAACCCCCACAAAAGCTTTCATAAAACGCTTTCCAGCATTCCGTCCGCAACCCCTTTTAGGTATTAACCCCGATTTCGTCGTCCTCACTAATAAAAAAGCCCAAACGGCTTTTCACCGTTCGGACTCCTCATCGTGGAGCTAGCGGGGCTCGAACCCGCGACCCTCTGCTTGCAAAGCAGATGCGCTACCAGCTGCGCCATAGCCCCTTAGGGAAGCCAGAAATCCCGCTTACAGGTATTTCCAAACTCCAGCATCGGTGCGTAAGTCATTTGCCGCATTAATCCCCCAGGCTAAAACCACCACTATTAACAGCAGTTTCACGATTCTTTTCAAAATCTACCTACCTGGTTGATTGCCGAAACAAATACCTTTCGCAGTGGGCCTAGCTGGGCTCGAACCAGCGACCTCAGTCTTATCAGGACTGCGCTCTAACCAACTGAGCTATAGGCCCATGATGTCCATCCGTGAACACCATTGCAGATTACAACATTCCTAACCCGGCTTTCAAACCCGGCATAGGTGCGTTTTGTCACGCCCTTTCCTAGACCCTCATCCACCCCGAAAAACGTTAGGAATGCCAGTAAAACTACTCGTCCGTCAGCGACAATTTAACTCCGCCAACCAGCGAAGTCGCCAAGTTATAAATCAAAGCCCCCACGGTACAGAACGCGGTAACCAAAATTACGTTGGACACTGCGATAATGGTGCTCATTGCCATAACCCGCGGCAGACGCAGATAATCAATCATGGAGGCAATCGAACCGGTGGGATCAATATCGTTAATAAAGTTCTCCACCGAGCTAAACACATTCATCGAATTCAGCAGCAGCCACACCAGCAGACCCGCCAACACCATGGCAATCCCCAAAGCTACTGACAGCAAAAACGAAACTTTCATCACCGTCCACGGGTCAATGCGGGAAACTACCAGTGAGATTTGACGTGGTTGATATTCTCCAACTTTAGACGAGGACGCCTCATCCTGGATCGGCTCTCCCCCCTGGACAGTGGTGGCAGTATCAGCACTCGACACGCCCTTATTAGCCTGCGGAATCGAGGACCGTACCCCTGTATCTTTTCCAGGTTTATTGGGTTTCTTAACCGCCGGTTTCAAGGATTCTTCTTCCTCTAGCTCCGAAGATTCCCCGATAGTCGCACCTATTTCGGAGCGTTCGCCCTCACCATTATCTAGCTCAGCTAACTCCGCCTGGTCGGTTAGGGGTTTGCTATCATCGGTTTTCCCATCAGTAGAATCCGAATCAACCTGCGATGATTCCACGTCCGGGTAGAGATTTCCCTCGCTCTGCTCTAGGCGAGTCTTATCTTGATCTTTATTATCTGTTGTCATTGATTAGCCTCTCGCTAAAGCTCGCTGGTTTCGGTTTCCAGTGCGGACACTGCCTGATTCAGTTCCTCAGACTGCGCCTCATCAGATTCACTATCGTCTGTCTTCTCATTATTTAACGCCACAGCCAAGACCGCATCCCCTTTCGCGGGACGAGTGAAAATTACCCCCTGGGTGTTGCGACCGGTACGCGGAACCTCATCCACCCGAGAACGCTGAACCTTGCCGGACTGCATAATCACCATGACTTCATCATCGTCATTAACAATCAAGGCTCCCACCAGGTCACCCCGCTCAGCCACCAGGTTCGCAACTTTTATTCCCAAACCGCCACGACCCTGGACACGGTACTCATCTACCGAGGTCCGTTTCGCGTATCCACCCTCGGTTACCACCAAAAGGTCACTGTCGGGGCGAGTAACGGTCATTGCTAACAGATGGTCGCCCTCACGGAACTTCATACCTCGCACCCCGGAGGTGGCGCGACCAGTAGGACGCAAAGCCTCATCACTAGCTAAGAACCGCAGCGATTGTCCCCTATGCGAAACCAGCAGCAGTTCATCGTCACCATTAACCAGTTCGGCAGAAACTACCTCGTCAGGGGCACCATCTTCCATTTCCCGCAGGTTAATCGCAATCAAACCTCCGGTACGGTTGGAATCGTACTCGGTAAACCGGGTCTTTTTCACTAGCCCCGAGCGGGTAGCTAGCGCTAAATACTCAGCCTCATCATAGGAGCTAAAGGCCAATACCTGCGCGATTTTTTCTTCCGGTTGGAACGCTAAAAGGTTAGCTACGTGTTGGCCTTTAGAGTCGCGTCCCCCCTCGGGTAGTTCATAGGCTTTCGCCCGGTAAACCCGACCCTTATTAGTAAAGAATGCTAGCCAGTGATGCGTGGTAGTAGTAAAGAAGTGATCTACCACGTCATCTTCACGTAGCTGCGCCCCTTTAATCCCTTTACCGCCACGTTTTTGGCTACGATACTGGTCAAGGCGGGTACGTTTCACATACCCGGAATGGGTAATAGTGACCACCACGTCCTGTTCTTCGATTAAATCCTCAATCGACATTTCCCCAGCGAACGGCACAATCTTGGTGCGCCGCTCGTCGCCATATTTATCGACAATCTCGCCCAATTCGGTGGAAATAATTCCCCGTTGCCGCTCCGGGCGAGCCAAGATATCTTCTAAATCTTTGACCCGCTCCTCTAGTTCGGTGTGTTCATCTAGGATTTTTTGCCGCTCTAGGGCGGCCAGGCGGCGCAGTTGCAAAGCCAAGATTGCATCTGCTTGGACTTCATCTACCCCCAGCAGCTCCATCAGGGCGCTACGTGCCTCATCAACTGTTGGTGATTGGCGGATAGTAGCGATTACCGCGTCTAGAGCATCTAGAGCCATCAGGTAGCCCTGTAAAATATGTAGCCGCTCCTGCGCCCTCTTCAGGCGGAAGTTCGTGCGCCGCACGATTACTTCTAACTGGTGTTTAACCCAATTGGAAATAAATCCATCAATAGATAGAGTACGCGGAACCCCATCTACCAGCGCCAACATATTTGCGGGGAAGGAATCCTGTAACTGGGTACGCTTGTACAGATTGTTCAAAACTACCTTGGGTACCGCGTCCCGTTTGAGCACAATCACTAGGCGCTGCCCGGAGCGATCTGAGGATTCATCACGAATATCCGCGATGCCCTCAATCTGCCCATCCTTCACCAGTCCGGCGATTTTTGCCGCCAGATTATCTGGATTTACCTGGTAGGGAAGTTCGGTAACCACCAGGCAAACCCGGGAGTTGATTTCTTCTACGTTTACGATTGCCCGCTGCACGATGGAGCCGCGACCGGTGCGGTATGCCTGTTCTATCCCTTTCCGCCCCAAAATAGTGGCGCCGGTGGGGAAATCAGGGCCTTTAATCCGTTCTATCAGGGCTTCTAGCAGTTCTTCGCGGGAAGCGTCCGGATGGTCAAGTGCCCACTGTACCCCGTCGGCAACTTCGCGCATATTGTGGGGAGGAATCCGGGTTGCCATCCCCACTGCAATACCCTCGGAGCCGTTTAACAGCAGGTAGGGTAGGCGTGCCGGTAGAACTGTGGGTTCTTGGGTGCGCCCATCATAGTTGTCTGTAAAATCGACGGTGTCTTCATCGATGTCCCGCACCATTTCCATCGCTAGGGGCGCCATTTTACATTCCGTATAGCGCGGAGCTGCCGGTCCTAGATTTCCTGGGGAACCAAAGTTTCCTTGCCCAGAAACCATCGGGTAACGCATAGCCCAGGGTTGTACTAGGCGAGCTAGCGCATCATAAACCGCGGCATCACCGTGGGGGTGGAAATGCCCCATCACGTCACCGACTACGCGCATACATTTAGAGAATCCAGAGTTGGGACGGTAGCCACCGTCATACATGGCGTAGAGAATCCGCCGGTGTACCGGTTTTAGACCGTCACGTACCTCGGGAAGGGCGCGCCCTACGATTACGCTCATTGCATAGTCGAGGTAGGAGCGTTGCATTTCGGTCTCTAAATCAACCTGGTTGATGTGACCTTTGGCTTGGAAGAGACCGGAGGCATTGTTTTCGTGGTTTTCTGCCACGGGGGTATCTCCTGCCCCGAATGCTGCGCCGGTGTGCTGCGCCTTTTCGGAGGAGTCTGCTTGCTGGTTTTCTTGATTGTCTATTTCGCTCATTTTCTTGCCTGTCCCTTAAATATCCAAGAAGCGCACGTCAGTGGCGTTACGTTGAATGAAAGCTCGCCGTGATTCCACGTCCTCGCCCATTAGCATCGAGAAAACCTCATCGGCACTGGCGGCCTCGGATAAGGTTACCTGTTTGAGCATCCTATCTTCGGGGTTCATAGTGGTTTCCCACAGTTCTTGGGGATTCATTTCTCCGAGCCCTTTATAGCGTTGCACCCCGCCCTCTTTCGGGAGGCGCTTGCCATCGGTTTTGCCGCTTTCTAGATATTGGTCACGTTGGCGATCGGAGAACACGAATTGGTGCGGTGCGTTCGACCATTTTAGCCGGTAAAGCGGGGGGCAAGCGATAAATACGTGCCCTTTTTCAATTAGAGGACGCATATAGCGGAACAGCAATGTCAGCAGCAAAGTGGCGATATGCTGGCCGTCCACATCGGCGTCCGCCATAATCACTATCGCGTTATAGCGCAGCTTGGAGATGTCGAAATCTTCCCCGATTCCGGTACCGAACGCGGTGATTAGGGACTGGATTTCTTGACTGGAGAGGGCGCGGTCTAGGCGCGCTTTTTCTACGTTTAGAATTTTTCCTCGAATCGGCAGGATTGCCTGGTGAGCCGGGTCGCGCCCTTGCACGGCCGAGCCTCCTGCGGAGTCGCCCTCTACGATGTAGATTTCGCATTCGGAGGCATCACGGGAGGAGCAATCCCGCAGTTTACCGGGCATAGAGACGGATTCGAGGGCGGATTTGCGCCGGGTTGCTTCCCGGGCTTTGCGCGCTGCTACCCTCGCGGTCGCCGCTTGCTGTGCTTTTACCAGGATTGCTTTCGCGTCCATGGGGTGGGCGTCTAGCCAGTCCCCCAGTTTGGAATAAACCTGCTGTTGGACGAAGGTTCGCGCCTCGGTGTTTCCCAGTTTGGTTTTGGTTTGCCCCTCGAACTGGGGCTCGGTTAGTTTCACCGAGATTACGGCGGTTAAACCTTCGCGGATATCGTCACCGGTTAGGTTTTGATCTTTGTCTTTGAGGATGCCTTTATCGCGGGCATATTTATTCATCAAGCTGGTGAGGGCGGAGCGGAAACCTTCTTCGTGGGTTCCGCCCTCGGTGGTGTTAATAGTGTTCGCGTAGGTGTGTACGGACTCGGAATAGGCGGTGGTCCATTGCAGCGAGATTTCTAGGCTGATGGAGGAATCTTCGTTTACTGCCTCAAAATCAATGATGTCAGGGTTGATTACCTCAGCTTTTTTGGAGTGGTTGATGAACTCTACATAGTCGCGTAAACCGTTTTCGTACATGAATGATACTCGCCGGAATCCGGGAACTGGATCATCCGCGGTGCCTTGGGCATCGCCAGTAACCAGATCGCCGGCATCGGTTGCTTCGGGGCGTTCATCGGTGAGGGTGATGCGCAGCCCCTTGTTCAGGAAGGCCATCTGCTGGAAGCGTTGCCGCAAAATCTCGAAACTGAAAGTAGTGGTTTCAAAGATTTCCGGGTCCGGATAGAAAGTTTGCTGCGTTCCGGTTTGGTCGGTTTCTTCCCCGCGTTCTAGTTCGGTGAGGGGATGCCCGCCATTGCCGAAGGATTGTCGCCAGGCGTAGCCTTGCCGTTTCACCACGGTATCCATCCGGGTTGAAAGGGCGTTTACTACCGACACGCCTACCCCGTGTAGACCACCGGAGACTGCGTAGCCTCCGGAGCCAAATTTTCCACCGGCGTGCAGAATAGTCATTACTACTTCGACCGTGGGGCGTTTTTCGGTGGGATGGATATCCACCGGGATTCCGCGACCGTTGTCGCTGACCCGCACCCCGCCGTCTGCCTGGAGGGCGACCTCGATATGGTTGCAATAGCCGGCCAAGGCTTCATCAACGGAGTTGTCTACCACCTCGTATACCAGGTGGTGCAGACCGCGCTCCCCGGTTGAACCGATATACATACCGGGACGTTTGCGTACTGCCTCTAGTCCCTCTAATACTGTGATGTCGTCCGCGCCGTATTCGTGCTGGACTTGCTGCTCACCCAGATCAGCCACCTGCTGAATCTCCTTGACCTAGTTCGCTGGCCCCGAGCCGGTTATTCCCGACCAGTGGGCGCTGTTCACCCCAGGGCATTCACGCCGAAAATCTGGCGCTCACTGACCCTATTCTACCGTGAAAGCCTCAAAAACCCACATTTTACGGCTTCAACCCAGTTTTCGGGGGAAAGTCACTTTTTTACTTTCGGCGCGCCTAACGCAAAATTCAGGAGGACGTGCATGGGGTTTTAGGAAAGCGCGCGCAAAGACCTTGAGGTAGGACTATTTATTTGGATTTACAATCCGGTAGCCGAGCCCGCGCACCGTCACGATAATCTTGGGCGAGTGCGGGTCGTCCTCAATCTTGGAGCGTAACCTCTTAACGTGCACATCCAGGGTTTTGGGGTCACCGAACCAGTTTTCACCCCACACCCTGTCCATGACCTGTCCGCGAGTGAGCACTCGTTCAGGGTTACGCAAAAAATACTCCAACAGTTCAAACTCGCGTAGTGGTAGCTCTTTTAGTTCCCCATGTACCCGCACTTCGTGGCGATCAACATCCATGGTGATGGGGCCAACCTCTAATATGTTTCCGATTTCGGGAACATCTTGAGTGCGGCGTAAAACTGCGGTGATTCGCGCCAGGAGTTCGCGGAAACGATAGGGCTTAGTCACGTAATCATCTGCGCCCAGTTCCAAACCGATAACCACATCAACCACGTCATCTTTAGCGGTAACCATAATGATGGGGGTGTCGTAGTTTTCACGCACCTGGCGGCAAACCTCGGTTCCAGGAATCCCTGGGAGCATCAAATCCAATAGAATCAGGTCGATATGGTTGGTTTTTACCGCCGATAGTGCCTGGTCGCCATCGGCTACCCCGATTACCTCGTAACCCTCACGTTTGAGGGAGTATTCGAGAGGGCTGCGGTAGGCTTCCTCGTCCTCAACTACTAGTATCGTGGTCATTACTCTTCCTTTGTGAGCGCTATCTGATTAACTTGCGTGTCCTTGGGGGTGTGGCGAGGCAAGGTGATAACGAAAGTTGCGCCCTCCCCCGGTTTCGAATTCACGTGAATAGAGCCGTTCAAATCCGAAACTACGTGTTTTACGATTGACAGCCCTAAGCCGGTTCCGCCAGTCGAGCGGGAACGGGCTGGGTCTACCCGGTAGAAGCGTTCAAAAATTCGTTTTTGGTCTTCTTCAGATATCCCTATCCCGTTATCAGCGACTTCGATAACCACATTGTCGTTTTCGCGCAGGGTGACATCTACCTGTCCGCCGGGATTGGAATAGCGAATCGCGTTTTCCAACAGGTTCTGCAGGGCAGAAGTCAGTAGCTCTAAGTCGGCATGAACTAGAATGTCTTCTCCTTGCGGAAAATGGGTGTTCAAAGCGATATTTGAGTCCTCGGCTGCGGTACGCACCTGGTCGAGAGCATCGTTTATAGCTTCGATTGCCAACATTGAACGTGGTTTAGCTGGCAAGCGCCCATCTTGCAGGCGCGCTAAGGAAATAATTTCGTAAACCAGTTTGGTTAGTCGCCGTGATTCTTTAACTAGCTGGGTGGAAAAAGTCTCGACTGCCTGCACATCGTCGGCGTTATCGTGAATGGTTTCTGCCAGCAAGGAAATCGCTCCCACCGGGGTTTTTAGTTCATGGGAAGCATTAACTACGAATTCGCGACGGGTAGCATCAGCTTGGAGGACGCGGGTGCGGTCCTCTAGCAAAACTAGGGTGTGCCGCGAAGATATGGGAGCCACTCGCACCCTGACCGACCAGGGGACGGCCGCATCGGGATGTACCAAATCGTAGTCTTGTTCAACGATTCTTCCGCTCTGGCGCGCCTCTTCTATCTGCGCTAGTAGCTGCGCATATTCGATAACCCCATTGTGAAATAGGGGGATAAGGCGCGCCAGTTGGGATACGTACGCAAAGGAGTTATCTGGTTCCAGCACCACTGAGGCTTCCGGTAAAGCATCAAGGATTGAAGATAAATCCTCTACGCGCCAACCGGAATCATCCCAACCTGCCTGGGCGTTTGCGCTCTCCATGCTTTTTATTTTAGGGCTCTCTTTATCTGACAATCTAATTTTCTTTTCTTAGTTAAAGTACTGTTTACCGTGGATAGCGCTCATCTTTTTGCTCAATCCAATAGTTACTTCGATGCGTAAACCCCAGGGCTCGTCCTATCCGAAACGCCCCGCAATATAGTTTTCGGTAACTTTTTCGTGAGGGGTGAGGAAGACGGATTCGGTGGGCCCTATTTCGACCAGTTTTCCGGGTTGGCGCGGCCCGGAAATGTTGAAGAACGCGGTCTGGTCAGAGATTCGCGCCGCCTGCTGCATATTGTGGGTGACAATCACAATCGTATAAGTTGCTTTTAGCTGCGCAATCAAGTCCTCGATTGCCAAAGTAGAGATGGGGTCGAGCGCCGAGCAAGGCTCATCCATCAACAGCACTTCGGGTTTAACCGCAATCGCCCGCGCAATACACAGGCGTTGCTGCTGACCCCCAGAGAGGGAAGCGCCGGGCTTATCTAGGCGATCTTTGACTTCTTCCCACAGGTTCGCGCCTTTTAGGGATTCTTCTACTATCTGCTCGCCCTCGTCTTTACTGATTTTCACCCGATTCAGGTGCAATCCGGCGAGCACGTTGTTCTTAATCGACATAGTGGGGAAGGGATTCGGACGCTGGAACACCATCCCGATCATCCGCCGTACCTCTACCGGGTCTACGTCCTTGCCATAGAGGTTATCGCCATTCAGGAGCACTTCGCCCTCGATGCGCCCTCCGGGAGTAACTTCATGCATCCGATTCAAAGTGCGCAGTACCGTGGATTTACCACACCCAGACGGCCCAATCAGGGAAGTTACCGTTTGGGTTTCTATCGTCATATTTACATCCTCTACGGCTTTGAAATCACCGTAGTAGACGTCTAAATGTTTAGTTTCTAAACAAATCGCCATTTTCTTTCCTGTCTGCTTTTACTTCTTGCAGCCCTGCCCCCCAGCGAGGACGAGCCAGCTATTTTCCAATCGAGAGTTTCTTCGCCATAAAACGGGCAGCCAGATTCAAAACCAATACCGCGAATACCAGTACTAAAGCCGCGCCCCAGGCACGCTCCACATTGATAGTGGGGTTGCAATTGACCGCGTGGGCGGCACACGAAACTGTGGAGGTGTATTGCTGGTAGATATAGACCGGCAAGGTTTCCATGCGACCGGAAAACACATTGTTGTTAATCGCGTCAAACATTCCGGCGGTAATCAGCAAAGGAGCCGTCTCCCCCACAACGCGGGCGATTGCCACCACCACTGAAGTCACCAAACCGGCTGCGGAGGTACGCAGCACAATCGATATCACGGTGCGCCATTTGGGAACCCCCAAGGCGTAGGAAGCTTCTCGCAAGTCGTTAGGTACCAGCCGTAACATTTCGGCAGATGAGCGCACTACCAGGGGAATCATTAGTACCGAGAGGGCAACTGCCCCCATGAGACCGGAGCGGTACGCCGGGCCAATCACTATGGTGAATAAAGCCGCCGCGAACAGGCCGGCAACGATAGAAGGAATACCGGTCATCACATCTACCAGGGTGGTAGTGAGTTTGGCGAACTTGGTGTTACCCGCATATTCGGTCAGGTAGATGGCTACCAACAGCCCCAGGGGAACAGAAATAACCGCTGCTACCAGGGTAATAAGTAAGGTTCCAATTAGTGCGTGATAGATACCGCCAGCTTCCATCCCCCCGTACACGCCTTTCATAGATACGCTCAGGAAGTAGGGGGAAATAATCCCGATGCCTCGGCTAATCAGTTCATATCCGATCGAAACCAATATCGCGAGCACCAACAGGCCGCACAGCCACATAGAAGCGGCAATCGCCTTATTAGTGAACCGGCGGCGAAAACTGAGCGCTTTTTCTCCGCCCAGCCGGGCGGGCTGTAGCTTCGTTTTGGGCTCGGTATTTTCGGGTTTTTCCTGATATTTCAGCTTTCTCTCTAGGATTACCGCCTGAAGAGCGGAAGTATTATCCGAGGAAGATAAAGCCGCAAGCTTATCACTTTTACCTTGACTAACTGCTCGAGTACCGGCGGAATCTTTGCCGATGCCTATAGATTGTTGTTTTAACTTCAGGTCGCCCTGATTCTGATTTTCTTCACTCATTTATTTCCCCGCACTTTCTTTACGGGCTACCAACCAACGGGCACCCGAATTGACCAGTAATGTCAGCATGAACAGCACTAGACCGGTGAAGATTAGCGCTGCCGCCATATTGGAATCAGCCTCTGGGAACTGGAGGGCGATATTGGAGGCAATCGTAGAGTGCGCTCCCGCCCGAAACAGCGACCACACGTAGGAGGCGCCAGGAGAAAGCACCATCGCCACTGCCATAGTTTCTCCTAGGGCTCGCCCTAACCCAATCATGGCTGCCGAGACTGTACCCGAACGCCCAAAGGGCAAAACCACAGTTTTTATCATTTCCCATTTGGTAGCTCCCAGTGCCAAAGCTGCCTCCATTTCCAAGCTAGGGGCGCGAGCATAAACCTCGCGGCACAGGGCGGTAATAATCGGAATCACCATAATCGCCAGCACTACGGAGGCCGAGAAAATTACCCGTCCTATCGGGGATACCGGTCCGGAAAACAGCGGAAACCAGCCGAAATAGGTGGCGAGAAATTCCATAATCGGCTGCAAGATTGGCAGCAAAACCAGTCCGCCCCACAGACCGTACACCACGGAGGGTATCGCCACCATTACGTCAATCAATCCCGCGATGATTGCCGAGATTTTCTGGGGAGCATAAAAGTTTATGAAGATTGCTAGCGCGATTGAAAGTGGCAACGCTATCGCCAAAGCAATCGCCGCTGCCAGCACTGTTCCAAATAGCTGGGGCGCAACATATTCCCAGATGCTCACCATTTCGGTGCGTCCACGCATTCGCAGGCGTAAATCCGGGTTGGAGATTGCCGGCCAGGCTTGCATAGTTAGGAACATTGCTACCAGGGCTAGCACGGCGGCAATAACTACCGCTGAACCTTTAGTAGCGAGATAAAACAGTCCATCCCAGTTGAAAATTCCCTTTCGAGAGGAAGCTGCTTTAGATTCTTGTTTTTCGGGGAGGGTTTTGGTACTCACGTTTCCTCCAGGTGGTTAAGACCAGGGGAACCGGCATTATTTTGCTGCCCCTGGTCGCCATGACCTATTTTGAGTTCTTACTTGATGGCATTTACCGCGGCACTAATTCTTTTGGTGATTTCCGTGCCTAGGGGCGCAGATCCGGCTGCCTCTGCTGCTTTCTGCTGCCCCTCAGCAGAGACCACATAGTTCACCCAGGCTTTCACCAGTTTCGCGGTGTTAGCGTCTTTGTACTGCGGGCAAACCGCGTAGTAGGAGACCAGTACCAACGGGTAGGCCTCAGGATCATCCGGGGTGCGGTTTAGTTTCAGAGCAAGGTCATTTTCTGCCCGTCCCTCCTCAACTTCAGCGTTTTCAACCAGTTTGGCGGCTGCCGCGGCTGAGTATTCCACGAAGCTGTCACCGGCCTTGAGCGCGGCAGTTCCAAAATCACCGGCTTGCGAGGCATCGATATAACCGATTGTGCCGACAGTTTTCTTCAGGTTATCTACTACCCCTGCGGTTTTATCTCCAGATTCGCCCCCTGCTACCGGCCAGTCCTTTGAGGGCTTATCCGGCCAGGCGCTAGGAGCTGCCGCGTGCAGGTAATCGGTAAAGTTCTCGGTGGTTCCCGACTGGTCGGCGCGGTGAATGGCCACGATTTTGCTATCAGGCAGTTTCACATCGGCGTTATCAGCGGCAATCGCGGGGTCGTTCCATTTGCTGATTTCTCCCCGGAAAATTTTAGCGATGGTTTCCGGTTTCAGGTTCAGAGTCTTGATGCCATCTAGGTTGAAGGCAACAGCCACTGGAGATACGTAAACCGGCAGGTTAATGGCCTTGGAATCTTTGCAAACCGCAGCGGATTTATCGATTTCTTCAGTGGAAAGCGCCTCATCAGTCCCCGCGAAGGCTACGCCTCCCTGTAGGAAGGTCGTGACCCCCGCCCCGGAACCAGTCGGGTCATAGGTTACTTCCACATTATTGGCTACTTGCGAGAATCCGGCTTTCCAGGCTTCAACGGCGCTTTTTTGGGAGGACGCACCAGCTCCTGCTAGTTTTCCGGAAATACTTAAGGTCTGGGTTTTATTTGAAGCTTCAGACGTTCCGGTGGCGTTATCAGAGCCGCAGGCGGATAGGCTGGTTGCTGAAAGGGCTATACCAGCGATAACAGCTAAAGATTTAATGCTCTTGCGCATTTCTTTCCTTCGATTCTTTTTGATCTTTCATTGACACTTGCAAGGTAAGTCAAAAAGTTAACGCCGCTCTGACCGCAAGGTTAATTCTTGGTTAATTTTTCAGTTCCCAAAGATTTTGGGCCGGCAGGATTTCCTGCCGGCCCAAAACATTGCCCAAGAACTTATGGGCAGTAGCCCAAACTTATTTCATCTGGGATTCTTCCGCTGGAATACCACCCTTTATCTACTGCTTAGAGGTTTTACGTCGTTGCAGATAAATAGCTGCCCCGGTCAGGGTGAACATTACCGCTAGCAGTAGGCTAGTTGGCGAGGCTCCGCTGCGGGAAAGGTCTTGAGAACCCTGGGTACCTTTTTGACTACTCCCTTTAGGTGGAACCGGTTTTTGGCTCTGTTTACCAGTATCCGGTTTATCGGTGGGGAGGGGTTGTTCTGGTTTATCCGTAGGCTTGGGAGCCGGAGGATTGTCTCCTGGAGTGGGCTGAGAACAAGGAACGATTGCGGGAATAGTGAATTCCCAAGTTTGCTCAGCTCCGGGAGCTAGCAGGTATCCGGGCTGCAAAACTGCTTTTACCTGCACACTATTACCGTTAGTTACCTGTTGATATTCGGCTACGCCCTCTAGCAGTTTCGGTAATACTACCTGAGCCTTTTCCCCACATTTCACCTGGTCAGCACTTTGGAGACTGGGAGCCAAGGGAGTGACGGTTTTTGCGTCAGACAGGACATAAACATGTCCAGCTTGGGTTTTAAACTGAATATGTTCATTATCCAGAACCGTTAAATCAACCAGTTTATTGGTGGTTTGGTCTAGGATTTTTTGTTTTCCGGCATCAGTAAAACGCAGTACCGCATCTTTTCCTTGATTCGATTTAATCTGCAAAACATTGATTTTGCCGGACTGCCATTGCATCGCAACCTCAAAGTTGCCACGAGCTACTAGACCACTCACGCTGCCTTTCCCGCTCCAGGCATCGGGTAGAGCCGGTAACAGATTCATGTAATTGTGGTATTTCGTTCCATCTTTCGTATAGGTGGAGTTGGACTGCAAAAGCATTTCATTAATACCAGAGGTGTTACCGAAGTTTCCGTCAATCTGGAATGGGGGATGGGCATCAAACAGGTTGGGGTACATAGCTTGTTTAAGCTGTTTTTCCACCAATTGGTAGGCATGATTTCCGTCCCCGGTTCGTGCCCAGGAGTTAATGCGTTGTCCTACTCCCCACCCGGTTGCATCATCACCGCGCTGACGCATACTGTATTTGGCTGCTTCCATATATTTCGCGTTATCAACGGTAATCAAGTCACCGGGGAATAACCCTAATAAATGGGACATATGACGATGATTCTTCTGATAGCTGGGAATATTAGTCCCATCTGCTTTTTTACCTAATTGTCCCTCAAAGAACCATTCCTTTATTTGACCACTGTCACCTACCTCTATCGGTTTAAGCAAAGAGATAGCGCATTCAAATGACCGGTTAGACTGCGTAGACACAAAATTACCAGCATCATCTTTATTCCAGTTATCGGCTTTACATTCCCCACTACCTTTAACCAAGTTTTGGTCTTTACCTAGGACTTGGGCAGCTTCGATAGCATCATTTAACAGTTGCCAGACCAGCGTAGACTCATAGGCATTGCCATCAGTTCCCTGCGGACCGTGCTCGGGTGAATAAGCCACCCCGGTAGTTAAGCGTTCGCTGCCGTCAGCAGCTTTCTGGCTGCCTTTGTGCAACATATAGTTCACATAGAACTGTGCTTCTTCTTTCAGTAACGGATAGATAGTGTCCTCTAAGAGTTGTTTATCGCCACTAAACTCGTATGCCTCGTACACGTTTTGCAACAGCCAAGGCATTGCAGCCGGGCTCCAGCCCCAAGAAAAGTCCTTACCGGGGGCGGTCCAACCGTAGGCGGTGTTCTCGGTATGCGCCATATACCCTGCTCCCTGCCCGATGGGGGCATCCGGTTTGGAGGAAGCACCAGCATAGGTTTTAGCTGTCACCCTGCCGGGTTTCACTAAAGATTTCGCATAGCTAATCATGGGGGTTGCTAGCTCTGCCATATTCGCCGAATAGGTCGGCCAATAGTTCATTTGCAGATTCACGTTCATATGGAAATCTGCTCCCCACGGAGTTTTACCGTGAGCATTATCGTCAGCGGTGCTCGACCAGATTCCTTGCAGGTTCGAGGGCAGCTGACTGTTTTCGCGCGAGGAGCCGATAGTTAGGTAGCGTCCATAGTTATAGACCAACACCTCTAAAGCCCGTTTTTGCTTTTCATCGGCGCTTCCAGCTTTATAGGCTTGCAATAGTTTGTCGGTAGCTAACGCACCGTCTCCGTAGGTGGGGTCTTGTCCTAAATCAAGTTTTACCCGGTTGTAGATGCTTTGATGATCTGCGATATGATCCTTCTTGACCTGCGCATATCCTTTATTAGCTGCTTTTTGCACGTTTGCAGCCAAGCGGGTATCTAGCGCTTTCGCGTCCTCCCCGTTTCGATAGCTGGGGTAAGTGTTTTGATAATTGGTTCCCGCAGCGATATACAACGTCACGGCACCAGCATCTGAAATCTTTAATGCTTTTCCGTCATCAGAGCTAACGCTTCCCTCAGCGCCCTCTACAACTGCCTTTATCTTCGCGTTATAGAGCAAACCGTTGTTACCCAAAGCGCCCTTAACTGTCAAGGTATCCCCGGTGACCGTGGTGGTTTCCCCTTTCTTAGTGAACCCGCTGTTAGTTGGGAAAGTGACTTTAAGGTTCAAGGCTTTGGCTTGGCTGGCAGTCAAACGAACCACCATAACGTTATCCGGGTTGGAAACCAAGAATTCTCGTTTGTAATCTACTTGACCGGAACGGAAACTAACATTTGCTTTCCCCTCAGATAGATTCAGGCTGCGCTCATAGTTTTCTGCCGGTTGTGTACCTAAACCGTAATCAATATAGATATTGCCCCAGTTTTGGTATGAGCCCTGTTCGGCAGCATTTTCACCCCCGGTCAGATTGGAGGGATTAACAGTTTGTGCACCTTGTTCTAGCTTCTTGTTAAGCTCACGTAAAGTGGCGCCATTTCTGCCTTTAGAGTCGTTATTGCCGCCTTTATAGGACGCGCTGGTACCAGGGCCACCTGTCCATAGAGTTTCTTCGTTAAAGGTGATTCGTTCTTTGGCGATTTCTCCCCAAACAGTGCCTCCAACTTTACCGTTTCCAATAGGTAGGGTGTGGCGCTGCCATTTGTCGTCATCTCCTTTAACTGTTCCGTCAGCGATATTTCCATCTGCGGTTTGCGAGGCGGGCTGGCCGTACCAAAGAACGTCACTTCCTCGGTTATCACCGGGGGTATCAACGCTATCTTTGCCAACGTAAACATGGAAAGTGGTTGCAACCTTGGGGTTTTCTTTAAGCGTGACTTTAATCGGGTAACTGCCAACGTTCTTGCCATCAAACGCGGACGAATCTAAAACATATTTATCCGCAGTTAATACGGTTTTCGTTCCGGTAGCGGTTTCAGTTTTAGTTACTTCGATACCGCTGGCATCAAAGCTCTGCCCAACTTGGTAACGGATTTTAGGATTCTTGGTTACCTCAATAGTGAAAGGAGGTTGCTCAACTGTCATCAACAGCTGGGGAGCCATCTCCTGGTTAGCCCCCTGCAAAGCCCCGTTCGCGCCCTCGTAAGAAGCAAAGCGAATCTCGTTACCTTTATTCTCTTGTAGGGCGAAGGTAATGCTCTTATGTCCGGCCTTAATCTGGGAAGCCACAATTTCAGTAACATCTACGGTTACTTCTTTAGTGTTAGCGGTCACTATTTTTATGGCGTCGCCCGTATAGGTGGTGTTACCGAACTCGAAAGCGCCAGAGGTCGCAATCTTTGCGTTATCACTGCTAAAACTAGGACGAGTTGCCCAAGTAGCACTGCTCGGGGGACAACTGCTGGCCTGATTCGTGCATTTTTGGGTATCAACTGCCATGACGCTAATCGAAGTCGTATCGGTTGCCCGCGGAGAGCCTCTAAAGCCCACGTAGGTTAGCTTCAAAACCGCCTTTTGCGGCGCTTCCTCGTATTTAGTTAAATCAAAGGACAATAACCCCATTTTCGCGTCAGTACCGTCACTAACGTCACTTGAAACAAACTTTTCCCCAAAAACACCGTAATTAGTGCCGGGACGCAAAGCCCCAATATAGGGTTTGGCCGCCATAGAAGTTACTTTTTCGTTCTGCCATGACTGCAAGGTTGTATCAGCACTGGTGTAAACCGAGTTGGTAACCGTAGCTGGCTTCGGCTGGCTAGGTTCGGTGGAAGTATTTGTAAACTTGCCTTCCCAGCTCCAGTCACCTGGAGCCAATTCCCAACCGGGGGCTGCTGTTGCAGTGATTTGTACGGTAGTAGTTCCGTTGGTTACTTTGTGAACCCCGGGCGCAACTTCATTGCCATTAATCAGGTATCGAACACCCTCAATTTTGGGAATAGTATAGGTGTCGTTATCGGAGCCATCTTTATCGGTGAAGGTTGGAGCCTCAGGAGTGGCAGTGACGTAGCTTCCCTTAACATCAAGTTCGGCAGCTCCAGCAAATGCTTGGCTATTTTGAGCCGAAATAGCAGTAAATCTTATGTATTTAGCTCTATGAGTGGCATCAAAATTGATAGTTGCCGGCTTTCCGTCGGTTAAAGTGCCCTGCGCTGCTGGGTTCCATTTATTGGAATCCAAAGAATACTCGACCCGATATTCTTTGACTATCCCGTTAGCGGGATAAGCATCTTGGCGGGGAGTGTACTTCAATGCAGAAACATCTGCTATTTTCCCTAAATCTATTTGTAACCAGTGCGGCATAGGTTTTACTCCACCACTATAGGCAGAATGCCACTGGGTATCCAGATTGTTGTCGCAGGCATGTTTTGGCCAACCACTGTTACCATTGTTTTCGCCCGTGGCTTCATAGTCAGAGGCGGAACATTTCCAGTTTTCTTGGTCTAACCACTCACTCTTGCCAGCTGTACCCCAAGCTCTAAGCTCGGCCGCTCCGGCAAATGCCTGCCCGTTTTGTGCACTTTTAGCCGTTAATTTGAAATATCGGAACTCTTGTTTGTCTTTCGGTATTTCTATAGCTTTTTCTTCTTTATCATTTGCGAAAGTTCCGTCGGTTACGACAGTTTGCCAGTTATTTCCATCTTTTGAAACAGCTAAATCATACGTCTTGATATCGCCGTTATTACCTCCGCTTTGGCGAGGCAAGTAGGTCAAACGACAAACTTGATTTAACCGCCCCATATCAACTGTTGCGCTGTGAGGATACTGCGCAATGGCAGGATCCCAAGCGGTATGCCAAATCGTATTAGGATTATTGTCGATTGCGTATCGACCGAGGTCTTTCTCGTTTCCAGTAGCTTGTTCAGAATCGACTGTTATTTCCCAATCGCTTTGCGATATTTGCTGATAGCAGGGGTCTACCTTTGGTTTTTCAGATTGAGTAGGCTCTTCATTGGTAGGTCTACCCTCAAATAACAACACCTCAAATGGTTTCAATTGAATGTAATAAGGTTTATTGTCTATAACCCAAGAGTTCGTTTTATCATCCCGCTCGGTAAACTTAAATCGAGTAGCTTGACCACCAGGTATCTGCAAATCTGAAACAGCAGTAATAGCTATATACTTTGGCTGGTTGCTCGGATTTCGAACCGAAATCATTGCTCTGGCATCATCCGCGCTAGTTCCTGGATTATGCCAGGCAGCTGTCCCGTATACTTCCCCTTTTCCTGGAGAACCGCCTATCCAGTGCGTATCGGTAAGTAAATCAACATTTTGCCGAGCCCATTTCGCATTTTTGGCTATTTCGTCCCATGCAAATTTAGCGTTATCTGCTCCTATATTTTTAGCGTTAAAAAGGGTATTACGAAGATAAAGCTCTTGCAACCCAATCCCCATAGAGAAGAAATTCTTCAAATCGTTAGAGAAAGCGGTTCTCACCGATTTATTGGAAAAATCATGTGGCTGATTTGGTACTTGCCCATCAGTTCTGTCAGAAAAAATCACGCCATGATTCATAACCGAATTTATCGGAACCAGCGGATTCTCGACAATCATATTCTGATATACTTGCTGGTCACGATAGTTTACATATTTTTCTTGCGAATTTCCTTGTCCGGTTTGACCGGCATCATTTCCATCACGATAGATAGAATCTGCATACCAGAACCAGTAGGGTGATCCCCAGGTTCCAACGGTGGCATTAATCCACACATCTTTGTTTTTACCCCGCATATCTTGCATGAGTTCAAACAGTTTTTCATAATCGCCGATTAGTTCATTTTTAGCTCCGGTTATATACAAATCTCCTTGGGCAATGCCATCAAATTTGAATCCCTGCACCCCGTTATCCATCATGTAAAACACTTTGTCACGGAAGTACTTAAAATAGATTGGGTCAGATAAGCGCATAACTTTATTAGATTTTTCCCAAGGACGCTTGTTCTGATCTTGAAGTTTACTATTACCTAGCTGCGCTCTACGTTGAGCTGAAGTTCCGTATCCTCCAAAAGGAGACATCCACACTGATAGCTTTGCGCCCTGGCTTTCCATGACCTTGAGGTCTTCGCTAAACCCATTTGAGAATTCGGTGGGGTCGAAATCCCACACATTTAGTTTGCTTTCATCATTCTGCTTGGGGTCTCGCAAATAATCCCAACCATCGTCTACCCAATAAGAATCGACAGCAGCATCTCGCTTGTTCATTTCATCAAAAAACATTTTTTCTGCTGCCAGCATTTCCTGATGGTTAATCATCAGACGGGCAGAGCCGGTCGGTTTTAAATCAAACCAACTTTGGAAATGCAAGAAAGTACGCCGGGAGCGACAGCGTTCGCGCTCTATATAGTAGCTGAAAGCTCGCCTCATCTGATCTTGGGGTACTACCCCGATAGTGGTGGCTATTTCCCAAGGTTTACCCGGCAGGAGGTCGTGGACGCGGGGTAGTTTCACAAGAGCTTTTCCAGAGGAAACACTGACCTTTGCTAGCGGACTCTCACCTCCCACCCAGGCGGTTTCTTTTTTATCTTGTCCTAACAGGATTGGGGAGCCGTCATCTTTACCTTCGACTCGTCCAGTAACCTTTGCATCAACCATAGTCACGTTAGTAATATCAACGGGCTGGTTACCTGGATTTTCTATTTCCAGCACTTGCCGAACATAATTTGAGTCTTCTAGGAGCTCTGCCCGATACACCAGTTTCAGTTTTTTAAGCTCATCTGGAATGTTTTGTCCGCCTTGGAATACTTGAACTATTGCTTTCCCTGGGTAAGCGTCAGCGAATGAACCAGTGTTCTGCTTGGGGGTAAGGGAGACTACCTGTGGTTGTGAGGTAGCTGAGAAACTTTCTAAACTGATTTCTTTCCCTTGGTAGGTAAAACTAAACGCAGATTTTGAATTAAAGGGAACTTGCGAGTTAGTTAGCTTATTTTCTACTTTTTTAATTGCAACCCCGGAAGTGAAATCGAAATCCACCGAGATGGCATTGTTTGCAATATTAGCCACTTTCCCATTTACGCTAGCTGTTGCCGTGCCCGGCAGAGTTCCGGGGAAAGTTACCGGATTTTTGGTCGGCTGGGATAGGGAGGGCGCCGCCTGAGCATCGGGAAGAGGGCTGACTATCGGAAGTACGCTAAAAGTTAGAGCGAGAGGCAAAGCCATTAATACTGATAGCGCTCTAAAGTAGGTTTTCATCATTGATAACGTCCCAGAAGATAGTAAACGGAAGTGGGGGTTTGCAGCTTATTGCAATCAGCATTGATTCAACACCTGCTCGTTCAGAATACAGCCTGCCAGATAGTAAAGACAAATGAGGTAGTGCACAGCCCCGGTATGGTTTCAGGAATCAAAAACTGTAAAAACAAAAGGCTGTCTGCCTGGAAGATTTTCACTTCCAGGCAGACAGCCTAACTCAGGGTTAGGGTTTAGCGTGCCCGTCTGCGCAACGCCAACCCAATACCGACAGCGCTCAGCGATAAAGCAGCAAGCAGTCCGGCAGTGCTTCCAGTAGAAGCAATCCCAGATTCAACTCGCACTTTCCTCTTACCCTGATTAGCTGCACTTTGATTACCGGTTTTATCTTTACCAGTAGTACTACCCTCTTTATTCCCAGGGGTAGCGGAGCTGCCACCAGGACCGGCAGGATTAGTCCCTGGGTTATCCGGTTTTTCGGGATTATCAGGCTTATCTGGCTGCTGCGGATTATCCGGCGTTCCCGGAGTGTCCGGCTTTTCAGGAGTGTCTGGCTTATCTGGGGTAATCGGTGCATCTGCCGCTTTTAACGCTTTGATTGCCGAACGCAAATCATTTAACGCCTTGTCCACATCGGTTTGCTTAGCATTCTTATCAGAATTTACGTCTTTAGCTTTTTGCAGATTCTGTGCCAGCTGTTTCCAGGTTTCTTCACTGTAATCCTTCTCAGCAAGCGCCCCAGCAGCCTGAATCGTGTTATCAAGCAGAACTTTATCCACCGGTTTCTCGGTGGGAATCTCAGGGGTAGGATCAGCCGGCTCTACTTCGCCACCTGATTTCTTCAAACCCTTAATAGCCATTTCCAAAGCGTTAGCGCTCTGATCAATCTCATCTTGGCGAGCAGTCGGATTGGCTTGCACCCCTTTGGCTGCCTGTAACGCCCCGGTCAAAACTTGCCAGGTAAAGACCGTATAGTCGGCTTCTTTAAGCTGCTCTGCTTGGGAAATCTGGGTATTTAATGCGGTTTTATCTGGCATATCGCTAGCATCAACCCCAGAAAGTTCGTTTACCTGCCACCATTTATTAGTTTCTTGCAGATTACGAACCCGGATAGCTTTTGCTTGCACCGGAGTTTTCAAGGTAGTTGTTTGCACCTTGTCCCCATTAACATCAGCCAGCTTTTCCCAGTTAGTGCCATCAGCGCTATATTCCAAAATCCCACTGTCGATAGTGTCATTTCCCGGGCCTTGCGCAAAAGTAACTTGCTTAAGATTCAAAACTTTCCCGTAATCAACGGTTACCGCAGCTCCCACCGGAGTTTTGTCCCTACCTTCACCTTCATAAGGGTCACGTTTCAACCATAACGGGGTTCCGGCTGGGTTTCCGTCAGTCACATTCGATAGCTCCCCAGAATGCTTTTGCATACTGGTCAAGGTAACTGTAGGAGAAACTTTATCGGTTCGATTAACCTCGATTTCTTTAACCACAAACCAGGCATCACGGGCATTATCTGCGGTAGCAATCAAACGTGCACCTCGAATCTGTTTCAGATTCAAGTTCTTCAAATCTACAACGGTTCCGGTCAAACCAGTTTTCCCGGGAACATCATTCCAATTGGTGCCATCAAAAGTTTGCAGTTTAGCCCGATCGAAGAAATCTTTACCGCCTCCTAACACAAAAGTTAAACGGTCAGCATCGAAAGGCTTGTCGCTGGTGATTCCGGCAAAAGTTCCGGCAGTAATCTTGTTCGGATTTTTGTAGGTCACCCCAGTTCCATCGTTACCATCCATTACCGAGGCTATATTCCCCTCGGGGGTATCACTGCGACTGGTTACATACTGATAAATCACCGCATCGGGATCCAAGGCGCGAGCAACCTTAGATTTTAGGCTGCGCGCCATAGCGGCAACAGTTGGAGTTAAATAGGCTTTACCAACTTTGGCATATTTTGTTTCGTTCACGTAGTTAAAACCATGCTGATTATAGGCACTTAGCTGGGCATTCCCGGCTAAATACTTGTTTACCAGCCCATCTTTATCATTATCTAAATGAGCGGAATAGGCATCAAGATACAGTTCGGCAGTCTTTACTAAATCAACGAACGCCCCTAGCCAAGGTTCCATTTGCGAGCGCATAGCCACATTCTTGGCTTTACTGCGATAGGTATCTACCGCCGGTTTAATGTCGGTATAAACCTTGCGCACCTTTGTGATTTGTTCTTTCGTGACCTGATTATTCTCCAGAGCACGTTGGAATGAAACCAGAGTATCTTTAACCTCCGCAGATTCTCGTCCTTCCCAAGTAGCTCCCCCACCATACATTCGCCGCAGATGCTGCGAAAGGTCGCGCAAAGCATTTGCTGCATCACTAGCTAGCGGAGAGTTATTATCCAGGTAACTAAAGGAATCCAGCCAAGTCTTATCAGCGTGATCTAGGCTGCGCCATAGATTCCAAGAAAAATCAGCATTCATGAAAATTCCCTGTTTGCTGGGTTCTGACTGCTGCATCGGATTCATAACCAAGCCCTCTAATTGACCAGGTTGAACATTCAGACCAAGGAAATTTTCGTAATTTCCCATATGGAGAGCATCTTTATCGTTATCGGAACAGGGGAAATTCATCCACATAAATGTGGCTCTACCACCGGAATTATTCTTAAATCTACCGAGGAAATCGCCATCAGCTTTACCCCAAACTCGTCCTCCTGTATTAATTACTTTCACAGTTTCCGGAAGCTGGTTGTACCAAGCTTCCCCTGCTCCCCCGTAATTAACCGGACAGAAAATGATTACCTCTTTTAGACCGGGATATTTAAGCTCACCGTTAGCAGTCTTTTCTTTTTGCAGCTGTTTAACCCAATCAGTGAGGTCTTTAAGCAATCTGATATATAAATCGTTGCCCTGATTTTTGGCATCATCTGCCAGAACTGAAATCTGACGTACCCCCGCATCAATTACTTGCCGATATTTAGCCTTCGCTATTTTCAAACCTTGATCATAGTTTCCGCTGGTAATCGGGTTATACATAAAGGGGTGCAGGGCGTAAACAAACCGGGTCTTAGATTCATTACCCGCTTTAGCTAAAGGCGCGATTTTATTATTCAGCTCTTCACTGCTGTAAAGCTCCCGCCATTTCGCGTTGTGTTTCGGATCGTCCTTGGGGGCATAAATATAGGCATTAAGCTTGTAGTAGCCTCCCCATTCCATGAGGTCAATACGGTTTTGGGTGCTCCAGGGATTACCGTAATAGCCTTCAATGAAACCGCGCGTGGGCACATCCGCCCAATCGGTTACGGTGAGGGCGTTTAGAGAGGTTTTCCCATTATCAGACGGTATTTGCTGAAGTATTTGATAAAGAGTAGTTAAACCGTAATACGCCGAATCCGTATCGCGCCCTAAAACTAAAATTTGCGGCGGATTCCCCTCAGTTCCGGGGATTGCAGCTAATAGATAAGAATCAGTTTTTTCAAAAACCGCCGGATCATAATCTAGTTTTCCCGCAGCTTTTAAGGCTGCCACCTGTTTATCAACTACTCCGCCAGAGCCTTTGATTCCAACCAGCACAGCCAGGTTAGCTTTCGTAGATAGCTGTTCCTTAGGCAATCCCACAATCTTTTGCAAGGCCAGCGCATCGTCTAAGCGCCGCGCGGTGTCAGAATCTATACCGTCCTCAACTACCAGGTCTGCCACTCCAGATAGGGAAAGCTTTCCGGTTTGATATGCGACTTTATGCGGGGTGGGATAAATCTGATAGCTGCCGCCTGCCTGCGCCTGACCCTCTTCACTATTAGCAGGTTCTGCATGAGCAGGTATCGCCCAAACCAACATCAGAGCAATTGAAAGCACGGACACTACCAACAATTTGCCTATTTTTAGCTCTCGAAGTCGGAAATAACTCATTAAATGTCCTTTCAAAACGGCATTCATATCAGAGAATGGGCGGGGGTTCGCGCTGTTAAAATCATGCTTCCTCACATAATCAAGCAGCCGAAAGTATGCTCATTAGTTTAGCATCTCCAAGGCGTTAAACGATTAAAACTTTTTCCCTAACCAGGGCGATAGCTGTCCGGTTCCCCAGTTAAATTTGGCTTTAGAGCAGATTTGCCCGCCACACCAGGGTGTAATAAGGCAAAGTCACGCTTTGCTCAGGGTTTAAAGCTAAATCATCGAATAAATAAGAGCGCAGATTGGCTTGCATATGGGCTTTGCCGCTCCAACTAGCTCGCAAATAGGAAGAACGGGTTTTAGCGAGGGCGAAAAGCGCGGAAACTGGCAGCGAGATTCCCCATTGAAAAAGACTAAGTTCGGGTCGGCTAAACTGTTTTCCCAGTTGGGGAAGCTTATCGGGGTGATGAACATCTCCTGAACGCATCACCCTAGAAAGCCGCTTTACCCAGGGAAACGACACATTCATTTGGTTATATACAATCACTAGCCGCCCACCGGGTTTAAGTACTTTAGCTGCTGTCGCGCAAGCCGCCTCCTTATCAACCCAGTGCCAACATTGCGCAAAGCACAGCGCATCAAAGGTTCCGGGTGCAAATAATTCGGCCACGTCCTCGGCTTTCCCGGCATATAAGGGAACTTGCGGGAGGACGCGCTGAAACATTTCCCGCATTCCCGCTGCCGGCTCTAGGGCGCTAACCGCTACCCCCTGCGCCAAAAGTAGCCGCGTAAACTTACCGCTACCAGCACCTACATCTAGAACTTGCGGGTTTTTTAGTCCCGCTACAGCCGCCTGAACAGCTGGAAGCGGATAGTTAGGTCGGTAACGTTCATATTCATCACCAGCCAGGGTGTAAGGATTTCCTCCCCCAGCAGCGCCACCCACCCTATTTTTATCGGTAATCGAACCGGGAGACGGACCAAACTTAACCATAGGTATCGCGCGGACCGCGCCCTTTCACCGAACGTGGGCCATGCTTCCAAGAGGGCGCTTTTGGTCCTAAGATAATCAAACGTTTAATCACCACCGAACCGGAATAATCCTCAATTAATCCCATCAGCTGCGGAATTAGATTCCTAAGCTCCGATGCCCAGCGGGTAGAGTCGCAGCGCAACACTACGTCCCCGTCTTTAATGGATTCAATATGTGCGTGTTGCGCGACCTGAACGCCAACTATTTTCGCCCAATCAGCTTTCAGCTTCCCCGCATCTAGCTGAGCGTTTAACCCGAACTGGCGCACATATTTTTTCCAAACCATTCCCAAAGGGCGCGGATCTCGCCGCGACCAGCGCCCTCCGTGACCTCCCTCCGCAAGCCCTGGAGAGGGCTGTAAACCGGCTAGACCGGGGACTTTATCGCGGGCATAGCTATCGTTTACCCCTTTAACCTGCCCTAGAGAGATTTCTGCGGAAACTGGCAACGCTTCATCCTTGCCCACAGATTGAGAAGCTATCCCATCCCAGTTACGCCGTCCCCGCAAACGGCGCAGCTCCTCGCTGGACATTCTCACTAGCCCTTTAGAAAAAGCATGTTCCTGGGCGGCGCGAATAGCCTGTTGGGTATAGGTGAGCGCTGGTTCAGGCTGATTTGTGCTCATCAGCTATCCTCAACTGTGCCGGTCAGGTCAGTAGAATCAACCCTGGTCAGCCTCGAATCCGTATTGGAGTGACTCATCTCAGAGTTGTCCATCGCAGTGATGACGCTGCCCTGACCTCCCCGCAAAACCTGGAAAAATTTCCCCTCAATTTCACTGGGTAAATCCTTACGGTTAGTGGCAGTAATCAATACCTGGTCAGCGCGGTTCATAAAATCCAGCAGCGCAGATCGGCGAGCCGGATCTAGTTCTGCAAACACATCATCGAGAATCAAAATCGGGGTTTTGCCACCTTGACGCAGCAGCTCAAACTGTCCCAGACGTAAAGCCAGGGCAGCGCTCCAAGTCTCTCCGTGAGAAGCAAACCCTTTCACCGGCAGAGTATCTAACATCACCGCCAAATCGTCACGATGCGCACCCGCCAGATTCACCCCTCGACTAAGTTCTTCTTCGCGGCGCGCTGCGAAAGTCTCTTGCAGCGCGCCCGCAACTGCCTGTGGATTGGTCAAATCACTGGGAGGCTCAAAGGAGGGAACATAAGATAACCCCAAAGTTTGGGAAGAGTGTGCGCGATGGGTATTTCCCAAAACCAGCAAATATGCCTGGGCAGCGTGTGGGGATAACGCATTGAGAACCCGCACCCTACCAGCAATTAAACGCCCAGCAACCTGCGATAACTGATTATTCCAAACCTCAAGAGTGGAAAGCTCTAGAGAAAGGTCTGCGCCGCGCCGCTTCTTTTTAGCCGCCTGTTTTAAGAGGGCTCCCCTCTGCCGTAAAATCTTTTGATGCTGAGCGATAGTACCGGCTTCTACCGGCCACATTTGCACCAGTAAATCATCTAGAAATCGACGGCGAACTGCGGGGTCACCTTGTAAAATATCTAAATCTTCGGGAGAAAACAGGGTAGTAGCAATCAAACCGCGAATATCTTTTAACGGCACTGGAGTTCGCGCCAAACGCCCCCGATTAGCTCTTCCGGAAACAATCTCTAAATCTACTTGGGTTTCCCGCTCCCCTAAATGGGCTTTCACGCGAATAACTGCGCTAGAGGGCGCACTGGTTTCCTCCGGGCTAGGTTGGGATTGCCCGTTTTCTCGACTCAGTAACGCCGCTGATTGCGGCGCAAAGCGCACTAAGGCACTATCGGCACTAATGCGGTGGGAATGGAAGTTGGTCAAATACCCCACGGCCTCCACGAAATTCGTTTTACCTTGACCGTTAGGACCAAGCAGTATATTTACCCCCGGCGATAACCGGGCTACACAATGATGAAAACTACGGTAATCATCTAAGGCAATATCGGTAATATACATGACCGTGCAATGCCGAGCGAGCGATTTAGGCAGAATAGCGAATCGGCATTAACAGGTAACGGAAGTCCGAAGAATCGTCCCCATCAAGTTCTTCTTGCCCAGTAATAACCGCTGGTTTAGTGGGGTGGGTAAATGACATACGCACATATTCCGTTCCCAAAGCCCCTAAGCCGTCCAGTAAATACTGGGAGTCAAACACAATCATCATCGGCTCATCAGCAATAAAAGTGCAGGTCATTTCTTCATGAGCCTGCGCATCATTGCCCTGACCAGCCTCTAAAGTGAGAGTACCGTCCGCAAAATTCATACGAATCTGGGCGCTGCGATCAGTGACCAAGGACACGCGCTTAATCGCCTGTTCAAGTTCATAACGGCGAATAACTGCTTTAATTGGAGCTTCTTCGGGGAAAAGACTGGCAACCGGCGGGTAATCACCCTCGGTAAGCTGGGAAGTAATTTTGCGTCCTCCCGCCTCTAAAGCCACGATAGCCCCGCCCTCGGCAGAGTTCTCTAAACCTAAATGGATATTTCCCGCGCCGGAAAGCGCCTTGGCCATTTCGGAAAGAATCCGCGACTTGACCAGCGCATCTGAAGAGAAATCAGTCTGATTTGGCTGCCAATCCATGACCCGCACGGCCAGGCGGTAACGGTCAGTGGCCATCAAAGTTAGCTGAGTTTTAGAAAGCTCCATCCGCACGGTTGCCAGCAACGGCAGGGATTCATCAGAGGAGGCGGCGCGAGAAACCTGACCCACCGCTCGGGCAAACTCTATGGAATCAATTTCGCCAATCGCCTCGGGAATTTGTGGCAGTGCCGGATAATCATCGAGGGGCATTACTGCCAGTTGGAAGCTGGAAGCTCCACAGGAAATATTGACTTTGCCCCCCTCCATCTCTACGGTTACCGGCTTCTTCGGTAACTGTTTACAAATGTTAGCCACCATTTTGCCGGAAACCAGGACTTCGCCCTCGGACTCCACATCGGCTTCAAACTGGTTACGGGAAGAAACCTCATAGTCGAAACTGGAAAGAGTTACGATACCGGCCTTGGCGCTCATCCACACCCCGCCGAGTACTGCCACTGCCGGACGTGCCGGCAAAGTACGCGCGGTCCAACTGATAGCGTCCTCGAAAACATCACGCTCGGCTACGAACTTCACTGCGCTGCCCCTTTTATCCTCTTTACCATGGTTTATGGCGCAAAATCTGCACAACCCAGCCGGTGATAACCGAGCTGAATCATTTTGTTTCAGTCTCCCATTATAGGGTTTTGCTACTCGATTAGCACTAAAGTACTTAAAACTGGGGATAACTCGCCGATTTTCCCCTCGGACCGGGCTTTTTATAACTCTAGTTACCGGCTTATCGGCAAGGTTTAGCCTCCTAGTTTCAACCTGGGGGTGGAAGCAATCAGTTCGCGGGTGTAATCATGACGGGGAGCGGAAAGAACCTGCTCGACTGCGCCCTCTTCAATGATTTTGCCCTGACGCATCACTATTACCCGCTGGCAAATATGTCTCACTACCGCCAGGTCATGACTGACAAACAGCAAAGTGAGGTTATCTCGCGCTGCCACCTGCATAATCAGGTTCAAAATTTGGGCACGAACCGACACATCTAAGGCCGAAACCGCTTCATCCGCCATTAACACTTCCGGACGGGCAGATAGGGCGCGCGCTAAAGCTATCCGTTGGCGCTGTCCTCCCGAAAACTGATGGGGATATTTACGCGCGTCCTCGCTACTTAAACCTACTTCCGCGAGCACTTCCTCTAAACGAGAGTGAATATCGCTGGGTACTCCTTCCCGCCCGCGCACCCAGGGAGAACGCAGCGGTTCGGTAATAATTTTGCCCACCTGCATCCTGGGGTCTAAAGAGCTGAGCGGATCTTGGAACACGATTTGTACCCGGGAACGCAAGTTACCTAGCTGCTTTTCCTTTAATCCCGTAATCTTTTGCCCACCGAACCAGATTTGACCACTACTAGGACGAGATAGGGCGCACAGCATCCTGATTAAAGTAGATTTCCCACTCCCAGATTCCCCCACGATTCCCAGGCGTTCTCCCGCGTTAATCTCTAGATTTACGCCATCGACTGCACGCACCTGAGCGCCAGAGCGCGGATAAATTTTCACTAAATCCCGAGCGCGGTAAATCGGTTCTTCACTCATTTAGCCCCTACTCCCCCTCAAAAAAATCAGTTAATACCGGTAGCGGTTGCCCGGGGCGAACCGAGCCGATATTGGCGGTAGCCATTAGACCGCGAGTATAGGGGTGTTTAGGGTGTTCTAGCACCTCACGCCGGGAGCCGCGTTCAACAATTTCCCCTTGATACATGACCAATAGCTGCTCACAAATTTGGCTAACTACCGCCAGGTCATGGCTGATAAACAGACAGGCAGAGCCGGTACGAGACAGTTCTTTATCTAATAGTCGCAGCACTTTCGCCTGTACAGTCACATCTAGAGCGGTAGTGGGTTCATCACAAATCAGCAGTTGAGGGGCATTTATTAGCGACATTGCTAGCATTACGCGTTGGCGCTGCCCTCCAGACAGCTGGTGAGGGAAAGCGTTGGCACTGTTAGCTGGCTCTGGTAAACCTACCCGCTCCAGCATTTTTATCACTTTTTCACGTTTTCCCTGCTGGTCGCGTTGATGCAGGGTCAAAACCTCTGCTACCTGTTTACCGACTCGCATCGTGGGGTCAAGGGCGCTCATCGGCTCTTGGAAAACCATCCCGATTTCCGACCCTCTCAACTGTGACATTTCCCTATCTGTCAGCGATAATAGCTCTTGTCCAGCCAGGGAAATAGAACCGGTAACTTTCGCGTCCTCACCGAGTAAACCCATTAGTGCTAGTGCGGTCACCGATTTGCCCGAACCGGATTCTCCAATCAGCCCCACCCGCGCCCCAGGGAGGATTTCAAAACTGATTCCTTTAACTACCTGGCGGTTGCGAAAAGAAACCTGCAGGTTGTCTACTTTTAATCCCCTTTTTTGTCCCGTCATTGTCGCTCCCTTAGCCGCGGATCTAGCACTTCACGCAGCCCATCACCTAAAAGGTTGAATCCTAAAACCGTCAGGGCGATACAAAGCGCTGGAAATAGCGCTAACTGCGGGGTAACCAACAGTGATTTTTGCGCCTCAAACAGCATTAAGCCCCAGGTGGGAGTATCTGGGCGGGTTCCTAATCCCAGATAGGATAGGGCGGCCTCTGCCAAAATCGCGAGCGCGAAACTCACCGATGCCTGCACTATTATCGTCGGCATGATATTGGGAAGCACATGGGTGAAGGTCGAGCGATACCGGGGGGTACCCGATGCCCTAGCCGCCACTATATAGTCCTGCGACATTACCGCCAAGGTAGCTGCCCGCACGTTACGGGCAAAAGCGGGAATTGAGGCAATCCCAATCGCCACCATTGCGGTCCAGGTAGACCCGGATCCGCGCGCCGCCGCCAGTAAAATCGCCAGCAGCAGGGCGGGGAAAGCGTAAAGAATATCGAGGGCGCGCCCGATTATTTTCTCTGGCCATCCTCCGCGTTGAGCAGCATAAATCCCCAAAGGAACCCCGATAAAGGCTCCTATACTGACGGAAACTATCCCCACCAGTAGGCAGATTCCAGCCCCGGAGAGGATTCTCGAAAACACGTCCCGACCAAAGTCGTCGGTTCCGAAAATATGGGAGGACGAGGGCGCACTTAAACGCTGCTCACTAACTTCCGTAGGATCGAAGGGCAGGTAAAGGAACGAGACTATCCCCATCAGCACTATCAGGGTTACTAAAACTATCCCTATCAATAAGCTGGGGTGACGAAGAAGCATTTTAGATTTACTCACTACTCCACCCCCTGTCGGATTCTCGGGTCAAGCAGACGATAAATCACATCTACCAGCGCATTAATCACCAGTACCGCAGATACCAGTATCATCACTACCGCTTGTACGACGGTTAAATCCCTCTGGGAAACTGCCGAAATCAGGTAGGTACCTAAACCGGGAATCGCGAACACCTGCTCCACCACTATCGCCCCTACCAGTAGGGTGGATAGTTGTAATCCCAGAACCGTGATTACCTGTAACGATGCATTTCGCAGCCCATGACGCATCAGCGCCGCCCAGTAACGCCAACCAATCGCCCTCGCCGTGCGGAAATAGTCCTGCTTTAATACTTCGATAAAAGCCGAACGGGTGTAGCGGGTTAGTACCGCTCCCTGCACAATCGCTATCGATAGTACCGGTAAGACCAGGTAGTGAGCCCATTGCACGGGATTATCGCGAAAAGGAACATAACCGTTCGCCGGAAAAACCTGAAGTTTGACCGCAAACACAATGGTTAGCACCATTCCTGCCAGAAAAGCGGGGACTGCCATTCCCAGCTGGCTTAACACCGAAACCATAATTCCTGATTTACGTCCTCTGCGTAGGGCTCCAATCATTCCCAGGGGAATAGCGAGCAAGAGGGCGAGAATCATCCCGGTGAACACTAAAGAAAAGGTGGCTTCTAGGCGGTGGGGAAGTTGCTCAGAAATTGCTTGCCCAGTAAAAATAGAGGTACCGAAATCTAGATGTATCATCCCGGATAACCAGCTGAAATAACGCATAATTAGTGGCTGATCTAAGCCCATAGCTGCCCGCAGTTGCGCTACCGAACCGGGGTCAGCATTTGCCCCTAAAATCACGCCGGTAACGTCGCCGGGCAGCAGATTTATCAGCAAGAACACCACTAAAGAAGCGACTATTAGACTAACTAATAAGGTCGCTAGCTTTCTGAGGATATTTCTTGCTGTTGCGTTCATCTCAGCTCTGGTAGCTGATGGAGGATAAATCGAAAGACAACCCCGTAACGTTCGCAGCCAAACCGGAAATATCTGCCTTGGTCACAATCAGGTTTGGCAGCAGCCACAAGAATGAAGCGGCAGCGTCATCAGAAAGCATCTTCGCTGCCTGTTTCATATATTTGACCTGTTCTTCGGAGGATCCTTGATCGGCCTTTTGATAAAGCTCGCGGAAAGCGGCGGAATCGTAATGCCAGTAATATTCGGTGTTGGTAAAGCGGGAAATATCGCGCGGTTCCAGGTGAGAAACAATGGTCAGGTCATAGTTAGATTTGACCATCACTTCATCAATCCAACGCGCCGGGAACTCTAGCTGCTCAATCTCTAGGGTAATCCCCACTTTGGACAGCTGACTCTTGATATGAGTGGCAGCACCCGAAGCATAAGGCAAGGTAGGAATCCGCATTTTTAGGGTTAGCCCCTGGCCATACCCCGCCTCTGCCAGCAGTTTCTTCGCTTTTTCTAAATCGAGGGCATATGCAGCGGAAAGGTCTTCGTACCAAGGGTCGGTGGGGGGAACCATTGAGCCAATCAGTAGACCTTTTCCTGCCCATACCGCGTCCCGTACCGCTTTGCGGTCAAGCGCGTAGTTTATGGCTTGGCGTACCCGTTTATCTTTGAGGGCAGCCCGCTGTTGGTTCATGCCCATCACTACTTCACCGTTAGTGTTTCCCTCTAGCACTTTAAACCGCGAGTCACCAGTGAATTTATCGAGAGCCTGGGGGGCAGCCAAGTTAGAAATAATATCGAGCGAACCAGACAACATCGCGGTATTCATAGCGTTAGGGTCAGAATAATAGCGGAAAGTAGCGCCTTTAACCTTGGGTTTTTCTCCCCAATACTTTTGGTTAGTGGCTAATTGGATTTCTTCCCCCTGTCGCCATTCTTTCAGGGTGTAAGGACCAGATCCAGCCGGTTTAGTTGCCAACTCTCCCTTATCAAGAGCCTGCGGGTCATAAATAATCCCGGCAGTCGAACTTAAATAGTACAGCCAGGCATTCGAGGGGTGGGAAAGCTCAAACTGGACTTTATTTCCCCCCAAATCTTTAACCGCTTTCAGGGCTTCCATCTCTTGCTTGCGGGTGGGGCTGACAGTTTTATCGTTAAGGAGATAATTGAAAGTTTTCGCGACCGCTGCCCCATTGACGGGAGCACCGGAAGCAAACTTGGCGTCCTTCAAAGTAAACGTATAGGTCTTTCGGTCCGGTGAAACCTCGTAGCTCTTCGCTAACAGCGGCACCAGCTCGCCCTTACCATCCACCCGCAGCAACGTTTCATATACGTTATAGAGCAGCGCATAGGTAATCGCCGCCGCATCATTATGGGAAGGATCTAGGGTAGAGGGCGTGGCATGAACCCCGATAGTTAGTACCCGCTCTGAATTATTGGTTGCAGAATTGGTGCCAGCACATCCGGTTAGCACCAGACCGGCCGCCGCTAGACAAGCCAAAAGACGCTTACGCAAGGATCTCCCCTTTGTCGGTCATGGTCATAATCGCTTCAATCATAGTCGCTTAGCTGCCAGTGACTAATCCGGTATTCATATCTCTCCATCAATTTGACTCCTAAACTCGCCTTGAGTCTTAGCTTTGGCATACCAGCAGGGCCGGATTGAGCGCTTTCTTTTTCGATAGCTGCTAGTTTTACGCCCAGCGCTTATGCTAGTCTGGTCTAACCGCTGTTTTCTCCCCTGAGGGTCTGGCGTAAGGACGCGTAAGACCAGCGGGACAAGACAGTAAAAATAGATAACGACTCGCAAAATACCGCCGGTTGGAAATCTAGACAAATACAACTGATTAATGCTCGCGAAACCCGTTATTGGACTGAATAACGCTACCTATCAAGGACGGACACTGTGACAAAGCTGATACGCTCACGCTGGATTTGTTCTATTTTAACTTTTAGTCTCGCTTTTATTTCCCTGCTGGCTATCCCGCAGCCCGCAATGGCTGCCGATAACGAATACTTAAATGTTTCTTTTGGAGGTACGTTCACCCCTCAAAAGGGCTACACCACCGGCGGGGAGGAAATCGTCAGTGGAGGTAGTATTACCTGGCAGGGCGATAATGAACCCAGCAAAATCGAGGGCGGCGGGGTAAAGCTTAACGGCAACGGCTCGGGCATTACTTACAGGGCGAAAGATAGTTTTGGAACTACCAGTGTCGATAAAGGTTTCCTTGCCGAGCTCGAATATCTCAATAACGCTGCCCCTAAAGAACTCGACACCCTTTTCTCAGCTATGGGAAACATTTCGGTTCGGGTTGAAAAAGGCAAGCTAGTCTATGGTTTATCAGTTAAAACCGCTAATGGAACCTGGAAAGACTATAAGCAGAGCGTTAATCTGCCCAAGACTAACAGCAAACATATTGTTCAACTTAAATACGAGGCAGAACCGGCAGCTACTTTGAGTATCTGGGTTGATGGGGTAAAAGGTCCTGTAGCCCGGGCAGCCAATGGGGAAAAGGCAGCAGTTTCGACCGGGAAAGAAAAATCTTTCGGTATCGGTTATGAAATCAATCCAGGTGCCCAAACTACCCGCAGTTTTGTCGGGAATTTCTATCGTGCCCGGATCGCGCAACCATCCGCACCCTGGAAGTTCTTGAACCTGTCCCAGTTATTGCATCTTGATTTTCTGGGCAGTCTAAATGGAGCTAACTATGGGGCTGCCAACGGCGAAGATTTGCAAGGAACATTGTCAGCTCGTACCCCAGCTCCTCAAATCAAAGATTCCAACGCCACATTCAGTGGTAACACTTCGGGACTGGATTTCATGCCAACCGATTTTTCCTTAGGCTCTGACAAGGTGACCACCGGTTTAGTGGCAGAGGTTCGTTTCAACCCCAGCGAAACTGGAGGAATGCAAACTTTGTTTAGCGCTGGTGGAAACATCTTTTTACGATACAACGAAGCTGGTCAGCTAGAGTTTGGGGTCTCTTATCAAGAAAATGGTAACTGGACGGACAAGAAAATCACCGTTAGCGCCCCTAAGGGACAAACCCACGTGGTCTCGGTCGCCTATATTCCTCAAGGCAACAAATCCGCCCTCTATATGCGCCTAGATGGTCAAGATTTAGAAAAAGTAACGGTTAACGGATTAGCCGCGCTAGAGAATTCAATCGCAAATAAGGTTGGTTTCGCCGGGGATGTACACCCGAAAGCAACTAATCGTGGTTATAAAGGCTCTTTCGATGAAATCCGGTTTGCAAAGGCAGATACCAGTTTTACCCCGAAAGATTTCCGGCTCACCTATGTGGCAGAGCACTGCGATACCTCAAACATAAAACCAGCTAACAGCCTAGATGTTGCCGCTAACGAATGTGCAGATTCAATAAAGGCAAAGCTTTCTGCCCTGCGCCCCACAGAAAAGCAGGCAGACTATTTAGACTGGGGGCAGATTGGTTTTGTTCACTTCGGCATTAACACCTTTACCGGTAACAGCTGGGGACATGGGGATGAAGCTCCAGCGCTCATCAACGCCAAGAACATAGACACTGACCAGTGGGCAAAAACCTTTGCCGATGCCGGTTTCAAAATGATAATGGTTACCGTCAAACATCATGATGGTTTCGAGCTATTCGATTCTCGCTATAACAGCGAACATGACTGGCCAAGTACCACTACCGCTAAAAATGGGGGCCCTAAAGATTTATTCGCTGAGATTGTTAAGTCAGCGCGTAAACATGGACTCAAGGTTGGCGTTTACTATTCTCCTGCCGATTCCTATATGGAAAAGAAAGGCGTGTGGGGTAATGGTTCCGCTAAAACCGAACGCACTATTCCGACTCTGGTTGCCAATGATGACCGTGCTGAACGGGTTGCTTCCGGAAAACTTCCAACTTACAAGTATGAAGCTACCCAATACGGCGAATATATGCTTAACCAACTATATGAGCTGCTAACTGACTATGGAACTATTGATGAAGTCTGGTTTGACGGAGCTCAAGGAAACACTTCTTCTACCGAATTCTATGACTACAACGCATTCTATGACCTGATTGGAAAGCTACAGCCGAATGCGATTCAAGCTAACGCAGCTCCAGATGCTCGTTGGATTGGCAACGAAGATGGTTGGGCCCGCACCACTGAATGGAACCCCCAGGCCGTCGGCTTCGATCAGCATGGAAGAATTACTCTCTATCCGGCACAAACTGCCCGCGATGGGGTACTGGGTTCAACAGACTCGGTGATTGAGGGTATTCGTAAAGGTTCAGCTACCCAGCTTCATTGGTATCCAGGCGAAGTTGATGCCCGGAACGGACGGGAATGGTTCAACAACTCGGGTAAGAAAGGTCCTAATACCCCGAAACCGGTCAGTGAGCTTGTAAAGTTCTATGAGCAGTCCACTGGGCGTAACTCGCAGTTCCTACTGAATATGCCTCCTTTCACCGATGGGAAAATGCCACAGGCTGATGTAGAAATTATGCGTGGATACCGTGAGGAACTGTTAAGGCGTTACGGCAACGACCTTGCTTTAGGTAAGGCAGCTACCGTAGCTTCCTCTAGCAGCTCTGCCGCTAAACCTGCTCCTCTACTGACGGACGGATCAAAGATTTCTTCGGACGAAAACGCCGGTAATACCCCTATCTACACGGTTAATCTAGGGAAAGACACCAAGGTTGATGCCGTGGTTTTGGGCGAGGACGCACGTTCGGCAGGTCAACAGGTTGAGCACTTTAAGGTGCAGGGACGTAGCGGTGAGGGCGCGTGGCGAGATCTCACCTCCGGTACCACGATTGGACAGCAGCGTAATCTGCGGTTTGCCGAGACTACCGTTAGCGAGATTCGGGTAGTAGTAGACCGCTCTCGTGGTCCGGTACGCCTGACCCGCCTTGAGGTTTATCATGTGGAATCAGAGATTCAGCCTGATGCACGCGCCTATTTTATTGATCCTAGCGCCCCTAAAGCTGGTGACGGATTAAGCGCTGATTCGCCTATGACCTCAATTGAGCAGCTGCATGATGTATCCCTGGTTCCCGGTTCAGTAATTTTGGTGAAAAATGGAACTAAATTGACCGGTGATTTTGCCGTCTTTGGATACGGAAATGTAGATAATCCGATTACGGTTACTACTTACGGTAAAGGTTCTGCTCCTAGCGTTGCTTTTAAGGACGTAAAAGCCACTACGCTGGCAGGAGCGCTTACGGAACTTGGAAAAGATAAAGCCGGTTGGGTTTTCCAGCCTACGGTCGATAAAGTTCCGTCTTTACGCAGCTATGTACCGCAAGAAGAGATGCGGGTAGTTAAGCAGTCTTCCCAAAACAGCGGAGACGGGGAAGTTTCTAATCTGCTTGATGGCAGCTTTGACACGATTTGGCATTCACAATGGAGTCCCACTACCGCGAAAGGACCTCATTGGGTGGTGCTTGATTTGGGTAAGAAATACGACGACTTGAAGTATTTGGATTATCTTCCCCGTCAAAAAGGCACTAATGGGGTTGCGAAGGAATACAAGGTGTGGGTTTCTGATTCCGCCGATGATTTCAGTAATCCTCCTTTGACTGGTACTTTAAAGAATCTGCCCTACACTCAACGGATTTCTTTGGTTAATTCTTCCGAGCAGGGAGAGGGCGAATCTCAGAGGGCTTCTGGTCGCTTTATTAAGTTCCAGATTGATTCGGATTATTCTGGTCAAGGTTTCGGTTCGGCATCTGAACTCAATGTTGAACGAGAAGCGGTTGCACCGAAAGTTCCCGACACTGTGATTGACCCGACCGAGCCTACAGATCCCACCGACCCGACTGAGCCGGAGCAACCAAGCAATCCGGAAAAACCGGGAGATTCTGATAAACCTCAAAATCCGGGAACTTCCGAAAAGCCGGGCACTTCTAGCAAACCTGGAACTGGAAACCAGGTGGCAAATCCCGGCACAACGCAAAACAATAAAGCTAAGCCGCGTAAACAAAGCCGTAATAACCAGCTAGAAAAGACCGGTGCAGGCGTCACCATAATCTTCCTAACCTCATTAGGACTGATTAGCGCGGGAGGAGTTCTAGTTTTAACCAAGCGCCGAAAAGGATAGCGCTAGGAAGTTCATTTCCCACGCAATCTAAGTAAGTGCGCCCCGCCCCTCTGGCTCTAGCCTGAGGGGCGGGGCAAAGCTTTATCGGAATGACCCACGGGGCATGGTTGATATTGCCCAGCTACTTGGAATCAGTAAAGGCAGGGTTAGCCAAATCGCCAAACAGTAGTAACTAACTTTGGGATATTAACCCCGCTTTTACGACCCCCATCCTCACTCAACACAATAGATTAATCCCCAAAATACGCTGTTTGCGTTAAACTACCTTCCTTGCTAGCTGCGGGAAAGCTACTTAGGAACAGGTTTTTGTTTAGTCTCTTTTTTTATCTAGTTTAGTGAACTATACTTATAGCGTGAGGCGGGATAAACTAATCAAAGAGCTCCGAAAAATTGCGAAAGCGCAAAACGCGGCTCTGCAAATAAAAGAGGGTGGGAATCACACCAAAGTAAAAATCGCCGACCACACCCTAATCGTCCCGCGTCACCGTGAAATAAACGAAAACACGGCAAAAGGTATCCTTAAAGACGCGCAGAAAGGACAAAGACAATGAACATTGACTGCAAGGCTACGCGCTCTGGAAAATGGTGGGCAGTAGAAGTCCCTGTAGGTGATCGAACCTTTTATACTCAAGGCCGCGACCTTAAGGAAGCCCGTTTTATGGCGGAAGATATTCTAAAGATGTGCGCCGAAGATCAAGATTTACCCACGCCAATCTCCCTTAGCGCCAATATCTGCCCTCAAATCGAATATGCTGCCCAAGTCGAGCAGTATCAAAGCCAGCGTTCAGAAGTAGATAAGATTCAGAAAAAACTAAAGCAAGCTCAAAAGAGTTTGGTAGATACCATGAGGGCTCAAGGTATCAAAATGGTTGATATTGCCCAGCTACTTGGAATCAGTAAAGGCAGGGTTAGCCAAATCGCCAAACAGTAGTGACTAACTTTGGGGTATTCGGCCACTCGCCTACGACCCCATCCTCACTCACACTAAGAGGGAGAAAAACTTTCGTTTCTCTCCCTCTTGTGCTCGTTCGTCGGGGTGACAGTGTGTGGTTTCAGGAGATGTGTCCGTTTTTCTTGGGGTTG